>JAYVST010000433.1:0-10140 GCA_043775255.1 Burkholderiales bacterium | reverse complement strand
AGGTGCGGCGAAAACACCGGCATCATCACCGGCACGCCGGAGGCCCGCGCCGCGTCCAGCATGCGCAGTACGCCCGCCTGGACTTCTGGGTGGCGGTAGTCGCCGCGATGCCCGAGCGAGACCGAGAGATCGAACGGTCCCACCAGCAGTCCGCGCACACCCGGCACCGCGCAAATCTCCTCGATGGCAGCGAGCCCGGTGCGCGTCTCGACCAAGAGGATCACACCGGTTCCCGACTCCTGGGCCTTCGCGTACGCCGGCCAGTCGCGCACAAAATGGTCGCCCGCGCGCACGCACGGACATGCACCGCGCGACCCTTCCGGACCGAAACGGGACGCCGCCACCGCGGCTCGCGCGGACGCTACCGACTCGATGCCCGGCACTACGATCCCCCAGGCGCCCGCATCCAGACAGCGCGCGATCCAGACCCTGTCGTTGGAGGGTACGCGCACCAGCGGTGCGATTCGATTGGCCTTGCAGGCGCGGAAAAGTCGTTCGGCGGTCTCCATCGAGATGGCCGTGTGCTCGCAGTCCACGATGGTGAAAGCATAGCCGGCGGCGCCAAGCATGTCGATCAGGTCTTCGCTGGCGATCTGGCTCCAGGTGCCGAAAACTTCGCCGTCCGCGCCGAACAGGGAGGCGAGGGAATTCATGCGGACGCCTCGTCGCGCCTGCAAACCGTTAGCGCGGCCGCCACGATCCTCTGGGTATCGGGCAGCACGCTCTTCTCGAGACGGTCGTTGTAGGGCATCGGAATGTCAAGCGAGGTGACGCGCAGGATCGGAGCGTCGAGCCAGTCGATCGCCTCCTCGGCCACCAGCGCACTGACCTCCGCGCCGAATCCGGCATGCTTCCATCCTTCGTGCGCGATCACCAGGCGCGAAGTCTTTTTTACCGACAGGATGATGGTCGCGCCGTCGAGTGGCCGCAGGGTGCGCGGGTCGATCACCTCGGCCTCGATGCCCTGCTGCGCCAGGATCGTCGCAGCCGCCAGCGCGCGGTCGACCATCGCCATGGTGGCGACGATGGTGACATCGCGCCCCTGACGGCGGATCGCCGCGCGACCGATGGGAATCGCATACGGCTCCTGCGGCACCGGCTGCGCGCGTCCGAGATAGAGCATCTTGTGCTCCAAGAACACTACCGGGTTGTCGTCGCGGATCGCCGCCGTCAGGAGACCCTTGGCCTCGTAGGGCGACGACGGCGCCAACACCACCAGGCCGGGAATGTGCATGAACCAGGACTCGAGCGACTGTGAATGCTGGGCGCCCAAGCGCACGCCGCCGCCCTGCGGCCCGCGAAACACCACCGGCACCGTCGGCTTGCCGCCCAGCATGAAACGGAATTTCGCCGCCTGATTGACGATGCTGTCCATCATCAGCGTGACGAAGTCGAAGATCTGGATCTCGGCCACCGGACGCAATCCGCAGATCGCGGCGCCGACCGCAGCCAGGCCGATGGCCTGTTCTGAAATCGGCGCGTCGCGCATGCGATCGCCACCGTGATGGTCGATCAAGCCGCGGGTGACGGCGAAGATGCCACCGATCCTGCCGACATCTTCGCCGATGACGAAGACGCGGGCATCGCGCGTCATTTCCTGGTCGATGGCTTCGCGCAGCGCTTCGGTGTACGTCAGGGGTCGGCCGCCGCGATCGGCCGGCTCGGCATGGATCTCGTGCGGCGCGGTAACGGCGGCATAGGCGGCGGCCAAGTCCGGCTCCGGACTGGCCAGGCCGAACGCCTCTGCGGCGGCGATCTCGGCGCCGGCCTCGGCTTGCACCCTGTCAAGCTCGGCCTGCGCCAGGCCATGCCCTTCGCGCAGCAGCCCCTCGACGCGCGCGATCGGATCGCGTCCCTGCCACACTGCCTCCTCGTCCGCGTTGCGATAGCGCGGCAGGTTGGCGCGCATCGAATGGTCGTCCCAGCGCCAGGTCATGGCCTCGATCAGGCTCGGCCCTGCGCCGGCACGCGCACGGCGCGCCGCCGCCGCCACCGCAGCCCGCACGGCGACGACGTCGTTGCCGTCGATAGTCTCGCCCGGCATGCTGTAGCCGGCAGCGCGCCGGGCGAGCCGGTCGATGGCGGTCGACTCGGCCATCGCGGTCGACAAGCCGAACTGATTGTTCTCGATCAGGTAGATGATGGGCAGCTTCCACAACGAAGCCAGGTTGAGCGCCTCGTGGAAGATGCCTTCATTGGAGGCGCCATCGCCGAAAAACGCGACGCCAACAGCGCCACTGCCTTTCATCTTCGCGGCCAACGCCGCACCCGTGCCGATACCCACGCCCGCGCCGACCACGCCGTTGGCGCCTAGAATGTTGAGCTCCAAGTCGGCGATGTGCATCGAGCCGCCCAGCCCGCCGCAATAGCCATCCACGCGCGCCATCAGCTCGGCCATCATGCGGCGCATGTCGGCGCCCTTGGCGATGCAATGGCCGTGACCGCGATGGTGGCTGACGATGAAGTCGCGCGCTTCAAGTGCGGCACAGGCGCCGGCCGCGACCGCCTCCTGGCCGACGCATGAATGGGCGGTACCCTTGACGGTGCCGGCAACAAACAGTTCGCGTACCCGCAAGTCGAAGCGGCGGATGCGCACCATCATGCGATGCAGGTCCGCGAGATCGCCCGGCGCGACTCCCGGCGCGGCGCCCGGTGCGACTCTCGGCGCGGACAGCAATAGATCCCGCGCCGCGTTCAAGCCGGCACCTTCGCGGTCACCTTGATCTCGACCATGAGCCCGGGCATCGACAGCGCGGCCACGCCGAAGCCGGTCCAGGTCGGAAAATCGCGCGTGAAGTAGACATCTTTCACCTGCATGAACAGCGGCAGGTCGGCCGGGAAACGGGTGAACCAGGTCTCGAGTTCGAACACATCGTCAAACCCGCAGCCGCCCGCGGCGAGTACGCGGCCGACATTGCGAAAGGCTTGATGGAATTGCGCTTCCGGGTCAGGGACGACACGCAATTCCTCGTCGCGTCCCACCTGGCCGGAGATGTAAAGAATGCCGTCAACCAGGCGCCCCGGCGCATAACGGTACTTCTCGACGATGTTTTCCATTCCCGGCGGCACGATCAGTCGCTTCATGTTTTCAGTTCCCCATTACTTTCGGCAGCCAGGTGGCGGTTTGCGGAAACATCACGCACAGCCCAAGGCCCAGCAGTTGCAACCACGTAAACGGCCACATCGAGGCGAAGATCGTCTCCAGCTTTACCGAGGGCGGCGCCACGCTTTTCAAGTAGAAGCCGGCCGGTGCGAACGGCGGCGTCAGGTAGCCGATCATCGTGCAGAAGTTGAACAGCGTGCCGAACCAGATCGGATCGAATCCAAGCGCCTTGGCTGTGGGCAGGAAGATCGGCACCGTGAGCAGCATGATGCCGATCCAGTCGATGAAAAACCCGAGAAAAATCCAGATGCCCAGCATGATCCACAGCACCACCCATTTGGGAAACGGCAAGTTCTGCAGGAGCGAGGCCGAATAGTCGATGCCGCCGATCACCGAATAGACGCCGATCAACGCGTTGCTGCCCACCACCAGCCACAACACGACGCCGCAGGCGCTCATGGTCTGGGTGAGTGAATCGCGCATCATCCTGAAGTTGAGTTCGCGGCGATACCAGATCGCCAGGATGGTGCCGGCCACACCCATGCCGGCAGCCTCGGTAACCGACGCAACGCCGGTATAAATCGACCCCATCACCGAAAACGCCACCAGCACCGGCAGGATCACGCCCTTGAGCATGGCCAGCTTTTGCCCGAGCGGAATTGCGAGTTCTTGCGCCGGCGGCGCCGGCCCCAGGGCGGGATTGAGATGGCAACGCACCAGGATGTAGACGATGTAGATGCCCGCCAGCATCAGGCCGGGGATGAACGATGCGAGAAACAGGTCGCCGACCGAAACGCCCGCGGTCAGGCCGTAGAACACCAGAATGATCGACGGTGGAATCATCGTGCCCAGCGCGCCGGAGGCGACGATCATGCCGCAGGCCAGCTTCTCGTCGTATTTCAGACGCAGCAGCTGCGGCAAGGCGACCAAGCCCAACAGGACCACTTCGCCGCCGGTGACACCGACCGTGGCGCCGATGACGATCGACACCAGCACGGTGATCACGCCCACCCCACCCTTGAGGCGTCCGCTCCAAAGGTAGAGCGCGTTGTACAAATCCTTCGCCAGGCCGGAGCGCTCCATCAGCGAGGCCATGAGGATGAACAAGGGCACCGATACCAGGATGTAGGAGTCGAGGAACGAATACGTGCGGCTGGCGAGCAGGCTGAAACTGTCCACCCCGAAACGGGTCAGGCACAGAATCACCGCCAGGATGCCGGTGGTGAAGGCGAAAGGCACGCCGATCTGCAGCAGTACCACCAGACCGATCACCAGCAGCAGGGAAATCGTGCCCAGGCCTAGTTCCAACGTTCGTCTCCGCCATCATTCTGCGCCTGGCCGGTGCGCGCATAGCGGATTGCGTAAGCCACGAGCACCGCCAGGAACAACAGCGTTCCGGCCAGGAGCGCGCCCTTGACCAGCGCCGGCAACGGCCAGCCCGGCGGGCCCGGCAGCGGTTCCGGCACCCAGGCCGTGCCTTCGAAGCGCCACAGCGACTCCCTCGCCTGCAGCCACGCCCCCCAGCCCAGCGCCGCCAGGTAGATCGCGCCGCAGGCGATCGACAGCCATTCGATCGATCGACGCACCCGGCCGGACACCCGCTCCAGGATCGACGTCACGCGCATGTGCTCTTCGCGCGCCATTGAATAGGCGCCGCCGAAAATGAAGGCGATTGCGCACAATGCGGTGGTGGTTTCGTGGGCCCAGGTGGTCGGGCTCTTGAACAGATAGCGCATCAGCACTTCGAACACCGTCACACCCAGCGCCAATGCAAAGAGCCAGGCGCAGGTTTCACCCAGCACCACAGCGACGCGCGCAATGCCTGCCTTGCGGACGGAAGCCAAGGATCTGCCCGTCACTCAGGAGATCGCATAACCCAGCTTCTGCATGAAGGCACGGTGGCTGTCGACGACCTTGCGCGCCAACGGATTGCGCGCGCCCAGTTCCATCTGCACACGCGCGGTCATCGCACGCAGTTTTGCGATTTCCTCCTTCGGCCATGTGATGATGGTGATGCCGTCGGCCGCCATTTTCTTCAGCGCCGCGTCGTCGTCCGTCTTGATCTGCACCTGCAGGTCGGCGTGCATCTTGCGGATGCCGGCCTGAATCAGCTGCTTGACCTCGCTCGGAAAACCCTCCCACTTGCGCTTGTTGAACGACACCTCGGTGGTCGGCATCGAATGCGACGCATCGATCGAAAACCTGGCGGCACGATACAAGCCGACTTCGAGGTTCTGTCCGGGCGAAGCCCAGTCGGTGGCGTCGATTACGCCCGACTGCAGGGCGTTGAACACCTCGCCACCCGGCAGGTTGACCACCGCCGCGCCAGTGCGGCCCATGACTTCCGAGATCATTCCCGGCGGGACGCGGATCTTCAGGCCCTTGAGATCGTCATAGCCCTTGAGCGGCTTGCGCGAGGGAATGTGTTCAGCGGGCCAGAACACCTGGTCCACGTAGTAAAGACCGTATTTGTCATAGACCTCGCGTGCGATCTCCACCCCTTTGGCCTCGCGGAACCAGCGGTCGCGCTCGGCGACCGTGTTGTAGGCGGCGCCGGTATCCCCAAGCAGAGTGAAGGCCGGATCGCGCGAGGCGAAGAACGAGGGCGAAGAATAGTGGCCGTCGAGCACGCCGTTGGCGATCGCGTTGATGGTCTCGGTCGGCGCCACCGCGCCGCCCGCCGGAAGGGTGGTGATCGCCACCCGGCCGCCGGTCGCGGTCTTGATGTCGGCGGCGAATTTCTCGAACGCACGATGGGTCGGCGAGGCGGAGGCGAGGAAGCCCTGCATCCGCAACGTGATCGATGGCGCGCCCTGGGCGCGCGCGATGAATGGGAAAGTGAGTGCGCCGGAGGCGGCGGCGATGAAGGCGCGGCGTTGCATGCTGGCTCCCTGGAGGTTGGATTATGACGGTGTGTTCTTCGGGCGTAAAACCAAAACGGGGGGCGCTCGGCGCACTACACCATGCCGAGAATCTGCCGCGCCTCGGCCGGAGTCGCCACGGCGCGCCCGCAGGCGCGAGCGATGTCCGCCACCCGGGCGACGAGTTCGGCGTTGGTCGGGGTTCCAAGCTCGGCATAGTCCCAGTCGCCCAGGCCGATCGAAATGTGGCCCCCTTGCGCGATTGCCTGCGCGGCGAGGTTGAGCAGGTTGCCGCCGTAGTTGCAGACCGTCCATTCGACCTTGACGTCATCGGGCAGGAAGTCGATGAAGGCCTGCAGCCCGCGCGGCGTGCCGGGGTGTCCGCCGATGCAGTGGTTGTCGGTGCAGACGAACTCGGCGAACACCGGCTGGTCAACCCAGTTGGCGCGTGCGAACTGCGCCATTTCGCGCATGAAGGAGATGTTCCAGATCTGCAGGTAGGGCTTCAAGCGCCACTCACGGATGCGGTCGGCGAAGTAGTGCAGGGTGGCGGTGCTGTTCTGGTAGACACGCTCTTCCTGGTCGGCCAGATAGCGCCCGTCCTTGAGCACGCTCACATTGGTGGAACCCATGTCCATCGGCACGATGTCGGGCACGATGCCGTCGGCCACCAGCCGACTGATGTGCGCAAGGCGCTCGGGCGCAGGCGCGTTGAGGGTGACGTAGCCGAGCGTGGGATGAACCAGGATGTCGCAGCCCGCGCGGATTGCGCGCACGGTGTCGCGATAGGTCTCGTAATCATGCGCGGGCGACCCATCGTCGCGGCGCGCGTGAAAGTGCACCATCGACGCGCCCGCAGCGCGGCATTCAGCGGCCTGGCGCGCGATCTCGGCGCAAGTCCACGGGACGTGCGGATTGACATCGCGCATGTTGTATTCGTTTACGCGCGCTTCGATGATCAGCTTTTTCATACGCCTTCTCCAACTCGAAAACGAAAGACCGGGTAACCTGCGAGTCTTGCATTTGGTTCCATTTGGAACTTATAATAGTTCCAAATGGTACGAATGTCATCTTGCAGCGCAATATGGCCAGCTTTCGTCTGAAGCCCGCCGGCACGCCGGCCAAGACCGCGCGCAGCGGCGACACCAGCGCGCGCTTGTCGGCGATCTTCCGCGACAACGAAATCATGTTCGGCTACCGCGTGGGCTACCTGTCGAACTATTTCAGCGGCCCGGTGTATTCGGTGGTGGAGGCCGAATTCGGCATGCGCCGGCCGAAGTTCGCGACGCTCTTCTGCCTGGCGCACCTGGGCGAGCTGTCCGCCGGCGACATCTGTCTGTTGTCCGGCATTCCGAAGAATTCGCTTTCGCGCGCGGTCAACGAGCTGCTGCGCGAAGAGCGCATCCGGCGCGTGGCCGACCGCACCGACAGTCGCCGTTCGATCCTTTCCCTGACACGTGAAGGCCGCAAGATCTACCAGCTGATCCTGCCGATGTTCCGCAAGCGCCAGGAGGCCATGATGGCGCCTTTGAGCACGCGCGAACGCGAGCAGTTCGATCGACTGCTGGCCAAGCTGGTGCTGCGCGACGACGGCTGGAACGAGGTCTACTGACTGCCGCCGGCAGCACCATGGCCGGCGCCGCTCACGGACTACCTGAGGCAGGGTGGGAAATCAGGGGTAGAAGTGCTTACGGCAATTTCGGATCGGCGGCCACGGCCTGAACCGCAATCGCGCGAACACGGGGGGCTTGCCCGACATCACACTTATAAGCACTGCGCCGTCCACGCATGCAAATCATCCCGACTCCGAGTGCCGACAAAAGCAGCCTGCTGGGCTCGGGTACGGGGACGCTGGACTGCGACGAATCGCGCTGCATGTCTAGGCTCCTGCCACTGGCACACCCCAGAGGGTAGCGCGGGCTGCGTTCTCCGGTCTGGCCGTTCGCAAGTCGCCTGGCCTACGGTGCGATCGCTTTCGGCCCGGCGATCCGCATCGCCTTCTGGTACGCAGGCCGCGCTTCGATCCGCTTCACGTAGGCGACTATGTTCGGCAGGTCATCGATGGCGCGGGCGCCGAACAGCACGCCCGTCGTGAGCCGGTACACCACCAGAATGTCTGCGCAAGTGAGCTCCGGCCCGGCCAGGAAGGGAACCTCTCCGAGTCTCTTGTCGAGGTAGTTGTAGTACTGCTCCTCGCGCCGGTTCGCCACTTCGCGCATCATGTCGGCCACCGGCCCGGATGCGCCCGCCGCCAGTACAGATTTGGTGAAGCGAAGGCCCATGGCGCTGTTGTTGAATTGCATCCAGTACAGATAGTCGTAGTAGTTGGGCTGCGCCGGGCCCACGGTCATATTGCCGCCCGCGTGGCGGTGACAGATGTACTCGGCAATGACGGCCGACTCGGTGAGCACCTGGTCGCCGTCCTCGATCACCGGCGCCATCGCGGTTGGATGCAGCGCAAGGTACTCGTCCGGCGCGGCCTTGTTCGGCTTGCGGTCATACCATTTCAGGTGATAGGGCAGGCCCAGTTCTTCCATGAGCCAGACGATGCGCTCGGACTGCGATACGCCGAGGTGATGAATCGTGATCACTTTGACATCCTTTCGAGAGACGTTAACGATATTGTTGAGCCGCGGCCGAGCGCGGCGAACGAAGTGAGCAAGCCTCTGGCTACAAGTTATCCGGCAGGTCAGGTGCGGTTTGCCCTGGGTTTTCAGCCATCCTACGTCAAACCTTCGTCCTTTTCTTCGGTTCTTTTGACGCACGCTTTACCGGTTTACCGGCGCGTTTGGTTTGCACCGACTCTGGCGTGTTGAGGACGTAGAACTCGTGCAGCTTGGCCGCGAGCAATTTTTTGTCGGGCAATTGCGTCTGATACTCGGCGATCAGCGCGGGCGAGAGAGTGCGGCTCAGTGCGTATTCAACAACTTCGCTATCCTTCGAGGCGCATAGCAGCAAACCGATCACGGGATTTTCATGCGCCTTGCGTACGTCGCCGTCGAGAGCCTCCAGATAGAAGTTGAGCTTGCCGAGTTGCTCGGGCTGGAAGGCCGTGACCTTCAATTCAATCGCCAGGAGACAGTTGAGTCCGCGGTGGAAGAACAGCAGATCGAGCGCGAAATCCTGACCGCCGACCTGCACCGGGTATTCGGAGCCGATGTAGCAGAAGTCGCGTCCGAGTTCGGTCAGAAATCGTCCGAGATTGCGCAGCAGCGATTGATGCAGGTCGGCTTCGGAATGTTCACTGGGCAAGGCCAGGAATTCGAGGTGGTAGGCATCCTTGAAATGGCTGGCGGCCGCAGGATGCAAAACTCTCAACGCTGTTGAGAGTTTCGGCGGGTTAAGCACCGCCCGCTCGAACAAGCCGCTGTCGATCTGGCGCGCAACCTCCCTGACCGGCCAGTGATTCCGCGCAGCCTGAAGCAGGTAAAACTCACGTTCTTCAGGGCGCTTTGAGCGGCTCAGAATGTGCAAATGGGATGACCACGGCAATTCTCTCAACAGTGGTGAGAGTTTTGGAAAGTCGCGGTAAGTTACGAAGAATTGCCGTATGCGCCAAAGGTTCTGTGCCGAGAAGCCGCGCTTGCCTGGCTCGCGCCGCGTGATGTGGGCAGCCAACTGCAACACCGTGCCCTTGGCCCAGCCGTCGGCCTCGATCCTGTGATGCAGGTACCGGCCAATATTCCAATACAGATCGGTGACTTCAGTGTTTATCGGCGGAGTCTCAGCGTTGACGGAACAGTCATAGTGGACCTTTGAAGAGCTTATAAGGGCGTGGACAAGGAATTTCGCAAAGGAGAGGTTGCTCGACCGGCTGCCGGCCAAGCTGGTGCTGCGCGACGACGGCTGGAACGAGGTTTACTGACTGCCGCCGGCAGCACCGTAGCCGGTGTCGCTCACGGACTACCCAAGCGGCAGGTAGGCGGTGGCTTCAACTTCGACAAGAACGTCGGACGAAGGCATCAGCCCGGACACGCCCACCACCGTGGACACCGGTGCTTCACCCGGAAAAAACAGGCCGCGCACCCTGGAGTAGAGCGGAAAGTGATCGAGGTTGGTGAAGTACTGCACCAGCTTGACAACATCCGCCAGCGTGCCGCCGGCCGCCTCGACGGTCAGGCGCACGCGGTCGAGCACATACCAGCTCTGCGCCAGGATCGGCCCCTGCTTGAAGTC
>JAYVST010000432.1:0-3171 GCA_043775255.1 Burkholderiales bacterium | reverse complement strand
ATCGCCCAGCGCATGAATTCTCGGAGCATCTTTGGCGATTCGGGATCCATCGCCAAGCCCCGTGGTCCCGGCGTCGCCGGTGCGAGTGTAGATTTTTGTAAGACGGTTGCCCACAGCCGATTCCCCGCGAAATTCAATGGGGGGATTATAGCGGTGGGGTACGGGCAGCGATTCTTGCGAAGCGCGAATCACCGGGCCAGGTGGCTTGCGCTTGGTACACGACCGGTCAGCCCGCCGTCGGGGCGGGGCGCTGGAAAGTCTAGCGGGCGCCGACTTCGGTACCGCTCGATCGGTTCGGCCGGGTGGCGCGGTCAATGGAAATTGCGTTGGTACCTGGAGAGTGGTCCGTTATCACGTCAGCACGGCAAAACGCGGCACATCAGTCGGCTTGCGTGTTCGGCCACCGAAGTCACCACTCCGGATAACTGATTGACGGCACGGCCGATATTGGGCAGCCCGTCACCTTTTTGTGGGGGCGTACCGCGCACCGCCGGTTCGTTGTGGGCGATGTGCTGGGTTTCGACATGCTGGCATGAGCCTTCGTTCCAGTCGTCAATCCTGACCGTGGAGACGCCGGGGCGTCGATAGTGTTGGACTAGCGAAAGGCTGGCAGCGTCTCTGCCAGGGTCTTCGCCGGCGAAGTAAATCCGTGCGCGCGACACTTCGACGCCGGACGCGCCAAGACGCGTGACGCAGAAATCGTGGAACGCGGACGCGAAAGCGTTCGCCATTGCCAAGGCCAACACGGCGAATGCTGCGGGCCGGCGGAACGAATCAAGAAGGAGCCAGCGCATGGATGACCGAAGGATGGTTTGCCGGCCATCATTTTGGCGGTGTTTCAACGCGGACATCGGCAGGTTACGGGCATGATTCATACATTGTTTTGTTGACGCATCGGCGCGACTGCCGCGTCGCGCCATGGCGAGCTTTTTTCCGTGAGGGACGCCGTCTTCTATACCAGTGTGCCCGCCGGAGGCGCGCCGGCACTATTTCGGGCGCTTGTCTATCACCCGCCTGGCCTTGCCGATGGAACGTTCGATTGTGCCGACCTGTGTCCATCGTATATCGGCACTGACCCCGACGAAGTTCTTGACAGCATGGGCAAGCGCGGCGGCAACTGACTGGCGGTCCATGTCGTTCATGGTCGCGAATTCCGGGCGAGGTTCCACCACAACCGCGATCTCGTCGAGCTTGTCGGGCCGCGACACTTCCAGGAAATAGTGCGGCGCCAGGCGCGGTTGTTTGAGGATCAATTCCTCTATCTGGGAAGGGAAAACGTTGACGCCGCGGATGATCAGCATGTCGTCGGAGCGACCGGTGATTTTTTCGATGCGCCGCATCGTGCGCGCGGTTCCTGGCAAGAGGCGGGTGAGGTCGCGCGTGCGGTAGCGAATGATCGGCAGCGCTTCCTTGGTGAGCGAAGTAAAGACCAATTCGCCGAACTGGCCGTCGGGCAGGACCGCGCCGGTTTCCGGATCGATCACTTCAGGATAGAAATGGTCTTCCCAGACGGTCAGGCCGTCCCTGGTTTCAATGCACTCCTGCGCGACACCCGGCCCGATCACTTCCGACAAGCCGTAAATATCGATGGCCTGAAGCGAAGTACGGTCTTCGATCGCATCGCGCATCTGATGCGTCCATGGCTCCGCGCCGAAAATGCCTAGGCGCAAGGAGCCGGACTTCGGGTCGATGCCCTGCTTTTCCATTTCATCGACGATCGCCAGCATGTAGGACGGCGTGACCATGATGATGTCGGGGCGGAAGTCCTGCATCAACTGTACCTGCCGTTCGGTCTGACCGCCGCCAAATGGAATGACGGCCAGGCCCAGCCTCTCTCCACCGTAGTGGGCGCCTAACCCGCCGGTGAAGAGTCCATAGCCGTAGGACACGTGGAGTTTGTCGCCGGGCCGGGCGCCCGCCGCGCGAATGGAGCGCGCCATCACATCGGCCCACATGTCGATATCGGCCTTGGTGTAACCGACGACCGTCGGCTTGCCGGTCGTCCCTGATGAGGCATGGATCCGAACGATGCGATCCATCGGCACGGCGAACATGCCGTAGGGATAGGTTTCGCGCAAGTCCGATTTTGTGGTGAACGGATATTTGGCGAGGTCCGCCAGACACTTCAGATCGTCGGGATGCACTCCGGCAAACTCGAATTTTCGCCGGTAGTGGCTGACGTTCTCGTAGGCGTGCCGTAGGCTTGATTGCATACGCGCCAGTTGCAGCGCGGCCAGTTCGTCGCGGCTCGCCTTTTCGATCGGCTCCAGGGGGAACGCTTTTCTCATGTAGGTTGCGGGCACGGTAAATTTGTTCTCACAGTGCGCAAGCGCCGGCGCTTGAATTTTGAGTCATGCGCAAGTAGTCGAAGACGAGGCGAGTGCGGAAGCTGAGTTTGCGCATCATTTCAGCGATGGAATGAGAGGGTTTCTGAAACGATTTGAGAATGCCGACCGCAAGGCGACGCAAGCGAGTCATGTTTTCCGGGCCGAAGCCAGTGCGGATGCGGCTGCGATCCTCATCGTAGTTCCAGTCGATGATGTAGTGGACGCTTTCGATACTCCAATGCCCGCGGTTGACGGCCAATACGCGTTGCGGCGAGGCTTGTTGCGGAGTGCGACTCGTGATCCCCAGAGCGATCTCATGCGAGCGAGCGCCGGTCTTTTTGTTGATTGATTCGCGTTCGATCCGAAATACTTGACCGACGTGAGGGAAGTCAAGGTAAGTGTTGAGCGCCGTGCTGCACCAAATGCGGCGCGTCACGATACACCCGTGATCGGGCGGCGTGACGTCGGCGAAATCAGGGGCGCCGCAAGTATCGAACAGCAAGGCGATATCGCGTTCCAGATTGGCTTGATTGCCCTTGACCGTGAAATGATAGTGCGCCTGCCGCTCGACCACGTAGGTAGCGATCGCGCGTTGCGTCAGTAGGGCGTCGCCGGTGATGTCGCGACCGGCGATATCGCAGGTTTCAAGCAAGGGAATCGCCATGCCGATTTCGTTGGTGCGTTTTTGTTCATCGCCATCCGCTACGGGCAAGGTGCCGACTTTTTTTGGGCGTAGCAGCGTTTCGAGTCATGCCCGACCACGCTCATGATGTGGGTCTGATGCCCGGCCGCGTCGAGGGCATTCTTCATCGTCTTGCCATCCATCGCCAGCGCATCATCCTGG
>JAYVST010000431.1:0-6800 GCA_043775255.1 Burkholderiales bacterium | reverse complement strand
TTACGTTTTCGAATGTCCTGATGGCGGTGTTCAAGAAAGTTGTCGACAAGGAAGTGTTCCTGATCGGATCCAACGCCGGTCCATCGCCGATCGCCGGCGTACAGTGTTCACCCTACTTCTTCTCGACTTCATGGCAAAACGACCAGCAGGCGGAGGTCGTCGGAAAGTATGCGAGCGACAAGGCGTTCAAGCGGATTGTCGCCATGGCTCCCAACTACCAGGCAGGCAAGGATTTTGTCGCCGGCTTCAAGCGACACTACAAGACGCCTCTGGCAAACGAGATCTATACGTCGCTTACCCAGCAGGACTATTCGGCTGAGCTCACCCAGGTGCAGGCCGCCAATCCCGATGCGGTCTTTGTCTTTTACCCGGGCGGGTTGGGTGTCAATTTTGTCAAGCAATATGCGCAGGCAGGTTTGAAAGGAAAGTATCCGCTGCTCAATATCTCCACCACCGACGGCATCAATCTTCCGGCACAGGGCGATGCTGCGCTCGGTGCGATATTGGGAACCGCATGGGGCCCTGATTTCAGGAATCCGCAAAACGTCAAGTTTGTTGCCGACTTCGAAGCGAAGTTCAAGCGCATCCCGTCGCAGTACGCAGCGCAGGCCTATGACTCCGCGCTGTTGCTCGATTCGGCGATCGCGAAAGTCAAGGGCAATGTGACCGACAAGAAGGCCTTCATGGCAGCGCTCAAGGCCGCCGATTTCAAATCGATCCGGGGTGATTTCAAATTCAATGTAAACGGCTATCCGATTCAGGACCTGCATGTCTTTGAAGTCGTCAAGGACGAAAAGGGGCGCAATACCCTCAAGACCATCGCCACGCCGCTGAAAGCCGACAAAGACGGCTACTTCGACAAATGCGCGCTTAAATAACCTGAATTGCGACGGTCCGGCGATTGGTTAAGTCTCCCCGGCCTGAGGCGCACGGAGGCTCCTTGATTGACGCGCAGTTTCTTGCATGACTCGGTGATCGCAAAGTGACCTGGGGCCTTTTCCTTACCCAAGTGCTCAACGGGCTGCAGCTCGGTGTGCTGCTTTTTCTGCTTGCGGCAGGCCTGACCTTGGTGTTCGGGATCATGAATTTTGTCAACCTGGCCCATGGGTCGCTTTATATGATGGGGGCCTACTTCGGCGCTGCCGGATATGCCGCCAGCGGTTCTTTTTTCGTAGCCGGCGCGATTGCGATCGCCGGTACCGTAGCGCTCGGATTCGCTATTGAACGCTTGGCGCTGATGCGTCTTTACGCTCGTGATCATCTCGATCAGGTGCTCGCGACATTCGGCCTGATCCTGGTATTCAACGAAGTAGTCCGCTATTTTTGGGGACCGTCATCGATATACATGAATGCGCCCGAAGCGCTCTCCGGCCAGGTCGCGCTTTTCGGGCTGAGCTACCCTTCCTATCGTTTCGCGATCATCGCCGTCGGTTTGGTGGTGGCAGGCGGGCTCTATCTGCTCATCAACAAAACCAGGCTTGGGATGCTCATCCGGGCGGGCGCGTCGAACGCTGAAATGGTCTCGGCGCTAGGCGTCGACATCAGATTTCTCAACACCTTGGTCTTCTCGATGGGCGCCGGGCTCGCCGGGCTCGCCGGCCTGATGGCCGGTCCGATCCTTTCGGTTCAGCCCGGCATGGGCGAACCGGTGCTGATCCTCACGCTGGTGGTGATCGTCACCGGTGGAATCGGCTCCATTCGCGGCGCATTTTATGGCGCACTGATCGTCGGGCTGGTTGACACCGTCGGGCGCGCCTTCCTGCCGATTCTGCTGCAAATGACCATCGAGCGCTCCATTGCGCAGGCGGCTGGACCGGCGATCGCCTCGTTGCTGATCTATCTACTCATGGCGGTGGTGCTGGCGTTGCGACCGCAGGGCCTGTTCCCGGTACGCCATGGTTGAATTTCGTTCCGCACGGTTCTGGATTCCCGCATTGGTTCTGGCAGGCTTCGCACTGCTTCCCGTGTATGCCGCGCTCGCCGGTCAGAGCTTTTACGTCACGCTTTTTTCACGCATCCTGATTTATGCGCTGGCCGGAGTGGCCCTGAATTTCGTGCTGGGTTTTGGCGGCCTGGTCAGTTTCGGACACGCACTCTACATGGGCCTGGGAGCCTATGCGGTAGGCATCCTATCGTTTCACGGCGTTGGCAACGGGTGGTTGCATCTGGCGGCCGCGCTGGTCGTAGGCGGTATATTCGCCGCAATCATCGGCTCGGTCGTGGTACGCACCGGCGGCATGACGTTCATCATGATCACCCTGGCCTTTGCCCAAATGGGCTATTTCCTCGCCGTCAGCCTGAAGCAATACGGCGGCGACGACGGCCTGACGATCGAAAATAGAAGCAGTATCGGAGTACTGGACCTGGGCAGCAACACGGTGCTCTATTACACCATCCTGGCGACGCTGGTCGCGATCTTGTGGTTGTTCAATCGCATTCTGGGCTCCCGCTTCGGCAATGTGCTCAAGGGGAGCAAGTCCAATGAGCGCCGGATGCTGGCCCTGGGCTTTCCGACCTTCCGCTACAAGCTAGCGGCGTATGTCATCTCCGCCATGGTTTGCACACTGGCCGGCTTTTATCTTGCGAATTTCACCAAGTTTGCCTCGCCGTCCTACATGCAATGGAGCGTGTCAGGCGAGTTGATCGTCATCATCGTACTGGGCGGCATGGGCACCTTGTTCGGCCCGGTGGTCGGCGCGATTGTTCTGCTGCTCCTCGAAGAAGTCCTGCAAGGCTGGAAGCCGGGGTTGTATCCCCCCTTTGAAGAAGTCGTCAACAAGCATTGGCAGCTTTTCATCGGATTGTTCGTCATTCTGGTGGTTCTCTACGCAAAACGCGGACTCTACGGGTTCCTCGTGGACGAGAGGCGCGAATGACGACAATTCTGGTGGTGCGCGACCTGATCAAGCGCTTCGGCGGGCTCACAGCCACGGATCACGTCAGCTTCGATGTGAAGCAAGGCGAAGTGCATGCCATCATCGGACCAAACGGGGCGGGGAAAACTACGCTGATTTCCCAACTTGCAGGGGAGTTGCAGCCGGACGAAGGAGATATCACTTTCGACGGGCGTTCGATCTCGGGTACCTCGGTTCCCGAGCGTTCGCTGGCCGGTTTGGGTCGCTCCTATCAGATCAGCCAGATTTTTCGTGACTTCACCGCGCTTGAAAATGTAATGCTTGCCGTGCAGGCGCACGCCGGGCACAGTTTTTCGTTCATGCGCCAGGTTGCCGGCGATCCGTCCTTGTCGTCGCCCGCCCTGGAAGCATTGCGTCAGGTCGGACTTGCCCCCCGCGCGGCGACCCTCGCGTCCGCGCTGGCACACGGGGAACATCGACAACTCGAACTCGCCATGACCCTGGCCTGCCAGCCTCGGCTTCTACTCCTCGATGAGCCGATGGCGGGCATGAGCCAGAAGGAATCCGAGGAAATGATCGGGTTGATCCGCTCATTGAAAGGACGCTACGGCGTGATCCTGGTCGAACATGACATGGATGCCGTATTCGCACTTGCCGACCGCATTTCGGTGATGGTGTACGGCCGGATCATCGTCACAGGCGCCCCGGACGATATCCGCAACAATCAGGCCGTGCGCGACGCCTACCTTGGCGACGAGGATGTCGCATGAGTGACATCGTCCTTGACGTGCGCGATTTGGAGACCTTCTACGCGTCGAGCCAGGCATTGTTCGGCATGTCGCTCAGAATCCGTCAGGGAGAGTTCACCACCTTGATCGGCCGCAACGGCATGGGCAAGACGACCACCGTCAAGAGCATCATGGGGATGCTGCGCGCCCGCGCCGGCCAGGTCACCTTTCGCGGCCGCGAGCTCGGAGCGCTCCCGGCCTACCGGGTCGCGCAACTCGGGATTGGATTGGTGCCGGAGGGAAGGCAGGTCTTTCCGAACCTTTCGGTGCGTGAGAACCTGGTGGCCACATCCAACAATCGTTCGCAAGCTGCCTCGCCCTGGACGCTCGACAAGGTCTATGCGCTGTTCCCGCGCTTGCAGGAGCGCGAACGCAATCTGGGCGCCAATCTTTCCGGCGGCGAGCAGCAGATGCTTGCCATCGGGCGCGCCCTCATGACGAACCCTCGCCTGCTAATCCTTGACGAGGCCACGGAGGGGCTCGCACCTTTGATCCGCCAGGAAATCTGGGACTGCCTCTCGGGTTTGAAGGAATCCGGCCAGACGATCATGGTGATAGACAAGAACATCGCCTCGCTGCTCAAACTTGCGGACAGTCATCACATTGTCGAGAAGGGAAGGGTAGTCTGGAACGGTTCGTCGGCGAGTTTGCGGGAGCAGCCGGAGTTGCTGCAAAAGTACGTGGGTGTATAGCCAGTGTAATCGGGAGATGCCAAATTCATGGCCACTACATGAAGCCGGCGAAGGTGCCAAGTATTTTTTGAGGACATTTGATAACCTGGACTGCGGTCCAGCTGATTTCAATTTGGAGTCAGGTCAACAGGAGAGGCCATGCAACGAAGAAAATTTCTGCAGCAGGGGGCGATTGGGGCAGTGCTTGCATCCGCGACGGCACCGGCGATTGCGCAAGGCGCCCCCGAGGTTCGCTGGCGCCTGGCGTCGAGCTACCCGAAAAATCTCGACACCCTGATTGGCGCGGTCGACCTGGTTTCACGACGTGTAGCCGAACTTACCAGCAACAAGTTTCAAATCAAGGTATTCGGTCCGGGAGAGATTGTTCCGGCCTTGCAGGTGCTTGATGCGGTTCAGAACGCCACGGTCGAATGCGGCCAGACCGCGAGCTACTTTTACATCGGCAAGAATCCGGCGTTCGGATTCGGCACAGCGCTGCCGTTCGGGCTCAACACTCGCCAACAGAATGCCTGGCTAACGCTCGGCGGAGGGGTCGAGGCAATGAACGAGTTCTACCGTGCGTACAACGTCATGGGCATACCCGTTGGCAATACCGGGGCGCAGATGGGCGGCTGGTACCGCAAGGAGATCAAATCGGTTGCCGATTTGAAGGGCCTCAAGATGCGCATCGGCGGTCTCGGCGGGATGGTGCTCGCACGGTTGGGCCTGGTCACCCAGCAGATCGCGGGCGGTGACTTGTATCCGGCACTCGAGAAGGGCGTGATCGATGCCGCCGAATGGGTTGCGCCATATGACGACGAGCGATTGGGCCTCTACAAGGTTGCCAAGTATTACTACTATCCGGGATGGTGGGAAGGGTCGGCCACGCTCACCTTGTTTGTCGGATTGAAGGCTTACGAAGCCCTGCCAAAGGAGTACCAAGCCGCGCTTCAGGCGGCTTGCGCGGAAGCGAACCAGTGGATGACCGCGAAGTACGATATTGGCAACCCGCCGGCGCTGAAACGCCTGGTGGCCGGCGGCGCGCAGTTACGTCAGTTTCCGAAGGCGGTAATGGACGCGTCGTTCAAGGCCGCCAACGAGGTTTATGCGGAGCTATCCGAAAAGAGCCCTGAATTCCGCAAGATTTACGAACCCTGGGTCAAGTTCCGCGATGAGCAGATACTCTGGTTCAGGGTGTGCGAAAACGGGTTTGACAACTTCATGGCCGCGAACAGCGCCCGCCGGTAGGCCGGGCGACGAACTATCGGGCAGGTACCGGTACGGGACGCGGCGCCGAACGCAGGGCGCCGCCGCGCCGCCGCCGTCCCGTACTACAGATTGAAGTCGTTCATGTCCGGCTTGCCGCCCCACATGCAGAACGAGCGCGGTGCGAAAGGGAAGTGCCGGGGGCGCGGATTGGTGTCGGCCGGAATGGTCTTGCCCCCTGTGGCGTACTCGAAGAGCATGCCATCCGGGCCTGCAAAATAGACGAATATGGCGGAGGAAGTCGGCTCGCGGCTCGGGCCGAAGACAATCCTCACGTTGTTCTCGCGCAGGTAATACCAGGATCGCATGACATCGTCGACGGTTGCGACTTCGAAGCCTATTCGCTGTATGCCTGGCGCTTGCGCAGGCAGCAGTGCAACGCGATGATGAACCGTGTCGAAGCGCAGCATGGGCGCGACCCCGACGCGGTCAGAAACGCGTGCGCCCAGAACACTGGTCCAGAATGTTTCGTCCCGACCGGGATCGGTGCTGCGCAGGCCGACATGCGAGAGCCCGCAGATTCCGGCAAGCCGCGGCGGCGCAAACACTGCATCGGTGCCTGGCTCGGGCACCACAAGCTCGATCTGGTTGCCACTAGGATCGCGCAGTTTGAGCATTGCCGTCACGTTGCGTACAGCGCATTCATCGCGGGTTCCGAGTCCTGGCGCCAGCCCTTGGGCATTCAAGCGCTTTGCCTCTGCCTTGAGTGCCGCCGCATCCGTCACCTCGAAGCCGATCGCCTGCTGCTCATCTGCGCCTTCACAATAGACCAGCGAATGATGGCGAACATCACTGCGAAAATATGCGGCGCGTCGTCCCGGCACTCCACCGACTCGGCCAACCTCCTGCAACCCGGCAACGCCAGTTGCAAACTTCGCGGCGGCGTCAAGATCACTTGTGCCAAGCCGGACATAACGGATTTTGCCGATAGCGAGCATTCAGAGCTTGCCGGCAACGTTGATGGGACTGCTTCGGGCATTGCGAGTCGCGTGCGTTACGTGCAATTGTGCCGACAATCGCCGACTGAACGCTGTGCTTGTTGCACTACCATATGCAGGCATGCGGCCTTCCTTGTTGCAGAGGTCTTGGGGATCAATTGCGGGTGGCATGGAACACCTTCTGCGCTTCGACAGCGAAGCTTTGGAGTTTAACGTTTACCGAGGACACGATGGGACAAATAATTAAGCTGATCGCGAAGGATGGTCACCATCTCAACGCTT
>JAYVST010000430.1:0-2680 GCA_043775255.1 Burkholderiales bacterium | reverse complement strand
TGAACAAACGCGTCGAACGCTGGTATGCCGACCTGATCGACACTGATCATGAAATCTAGAGTCGTGTTGGGTGGAGGTGACGCTCTCGACGTCGCTTGGCGGGCGTGGAGCGCCGGCACCGATAGTGGCGACGTTATGCGACTCGAGATTGCTCAGCATTCGGACTATTCGTTCGATCTCAGCGTCTTCGATCGCCTCGACCCCGCAGCGACCGCGCTTTTCATTGCTTTTGATGAACGCTTTGGCAATTTCAAGCGTTTGGAATTGATGCATGCTGCGATGGAGCGCGGGTTTCGGCTTGAAAGCATAGTGAGTGCACATGCAATGGTCGGCGGCGACGCCCGCATCGGGCCGAACACTTTCGTCGGCGATGGCGCGGTCATTGGCGCCGGCGCCTTGATCGATTACAACTGTGTGCTGCATGCCGGTGCGATCGTTGGATACGCCGCCCGCGTGCGTGCCTCCTGCTGGATCGAAAGCGGTGTCATTCTTGGTGCGCGCACCGATATCGGTATGCATTCGATTCTGCGCACTGGAGCCAGCGTTGCAAATGGCGTCAAAGTTGGTCGCGGTTGCGAGCTGGCGGTTGCGCGCGCCTATCGCGAGGAGATTGCGCCAAAAACGGTGTTTGATCCACGTTTCGACACACCGATACGCGTGTACGGTGGCTGAACTGTCGGCACGCGTGATTTTCGCGTGGGCTCGATACTCTGAATCAGGTTTGCGGCCGTCGGTGACTGACCAAATCCGGGCGGCATTGAAAGGAATTCCATCATGCCTGCCCCCACTGCCCAAGACATCGCCGATCGCGTAAATCTGGGCGCCACGCCCTTGCGCGAGGTTTTGCAGCGCGCCGCCGAGCTATACCGCGACACGCCGCGCTTTGCCATGCCGGCGCCGGTACGGGGCGCCGATTTGGCGCAATACGCAGTCGTGGTTTTCGGCAGCACGCACTTCGCACAAACCTGGCTCAATGCCGCCAACCCGCGCGGTGTCAATACGCTTGCAGTGGTGGACGACTATCGGCTCGGACTCGAATGCGGCGGCAAACGGATCATTTCGTCGCGCGCCTTTGTTGAGCTTGCGCGCAAGCACCCACGCCTGATCGCAGTCAGCGGGGCACGCTATGACCGCGCGGTGCGGCACTTCGACCGCCTGGCGTTGCAAGCCGGGGTGCCGGTGGTTTCTTTCGAGCAAGGCATCCGCCTGTTCGGGCTTTCCGATGCGATCGACTATCGCCTTGCGGACTGGGGCCCTGCGATCGCGGCCCGATTGCCCGAATACCTGCGCATCGAACAGTATGCTGCCGACGAATACACCCGCGAGACCCTCTACTCGGTGCTCCTGTTTCACCTCACCGGTTCAATGGAGTGGGTACACGCGGTGTACCGGCCCTATCCGACCCTTTATTTCAGGACCGGCTTGTTCTCGCTGACGCAACGCGAGCGCTTTGTCGACTGCGGCGCATCGATCGGCGAGTCGACCGGGGGCGTGCTGGCGCTTGCCCGCAATCAGGTCGAGCGCGTCTGGATGATCGAACCCGACAGGTACAACCAGGCCAAGCTGCGCACCCTGATTGCGGAGCAGTCGGCCGAAGTGCAGGCGAAACTGTCGCTGCACGAGGTTGCTGTAGGGGAGCATGAAGGGAGCATGCCATTCAATCATGTGGGCGGGCATGGCGGCTCGATCGCCAGCGAAACCCATGCCTACGGCGAGATCGGCAACGTCTCGATCATGCCGATCGACCGCATCGTCGACCAGGCGCCCACGCTGATCAAGATGGATATCGAAGGGGCTGAACTGGATGCCTTGAAAGGCGCACGCAACGCCATTCGCGATGGACGTCCCGTGATGACGATCTCCGCCTATCACCGCGCCACCGACCTGATCGATCTGCCGGAATTCGTGGTCGGCCTGGATTCCGGGTATCGCATCGGGCTGCGTCACCATACCGAAGAACGCTGGGATACCTGCCTTTACTTCCTGCCGTCGTAGGGGGCGTTGCGGGCGCGATCCGGAAGTGCGTAGCAAGCCACGTCCCGCGATGAATTCCCATCTTGGCTTGTCCACAAGGCGCGCGGGCCTTCGATTTGGGAAAGTGGCGGCGCGTGGCGGCTTCGGAATGCTGGACGCTCACCTGCGGCATAGCCGGCGTTATCCGAAGACCTGTACGGCAAACGGGATTCGCGATCAGTACTTCGTCGCTTCGCCGGGTTGGCCTTGATCGAAAATGGGTAGGGCGGCCCATCCTTTCAAGTGGGCGCTACGGCGCTGGCGTCGGTGCGACCGATTGCCCGAACGCGATCAGTGCCATCAAGCGCGTGGTCCGGCCGCTCGGGCTACGGCGGTGCACACCCTGTCGATTGCAGTGCTTGTCAGCATGTTGTGGAACGGCAAGCCCACAAGATCGCCGGAAATCGCGTTGGCGATGGGCATCTCCCCGACGACCGGCAGTTCGGTGAAGCCGTCGTGATGATGGATCAGAGGCAGGTACCAGCGTCGTGTTTCGATGTTGTCGGCGCGGCAGGCGACTTCGATCGCCTCGCGCATGCCGATGGCTGAGGTTCGAAAGCAAAGCAAGGTTCGGGTGATTGCGGGCGGCGTCTTCTGCCACAGCGGAGCCAGGCCTGCCACGGCGCCAAGCCTCGTTGCGTAGTCGTCGTAGAGCGCGATGCGCGAT
>JAYVST010000429.1:0-4869 GCA_043775255.1 Burkholderiales bacterium | reverse complement strand
GACGCCAACGACGGCGACGTCATCTTCTTCCAGGGGCACGCGGCCCCCGGCATCTACGCGCGAGCGTATCTCGAGGGGCGCATCGACGAGTCGCACCTCGAAAACTTCCGCCGCGAGACCAAGGCCGAGGGGGGGCTCTCCTCGTATCCCCACCCGTGGCTGATGCCCGACTTCTGGGAATATCCCACGGTGTCGATGGGCCTCGGCCCGCTGATGGCGATCTACCAGGCGCGCTTCATGCGCTACCTCGAGGATCGCAACCTGAAGCCGAAGTCGGCCGCGAAGGTCTGGGCGTTTCTCGGCGACGGCGAAACGGACGAGCCGGAAACGCTCGGTGCCATTTCGCTCGCGGGCCGGGAACGGCTCGACAATCTCACCTGGGTCATCAACTGCAATCTGCAACGGCTCGATGGCCCGGTGCGCGGCAACGGCAAGATCATCCAGGAACTCGAGGCCGACTTCCGCGGCGCCGGCTGGAACGTGATCAAGCTGATCTGGGGTTCGTACTGGGATCCGCTGCTCGCGCGCGACGCAAGCGGCCTGTTGCTCAAGCGCATGGAAGAGGCGGTCGACGGCGAGTACCAGAACTTCAAGGCCAACGACGGCGCCTATGTGCGCAAGCATTTTTTCGGCAAGTATCCGGAACTGCTGGAGATGGTCTCGCGCCTGTCCGACGACGACATCTGGCGCTTGAATCGCGGCGGCCATGACCCGCACAAGATCTACGCCGCCTACCATGCCGCAGTCAACCATACCGGCCAGCCCACGGTGATCCTGGCCAAGACCATCAAGGGCTATGGCCTGGGCAAGGCCGGCCAGGCCAAGAACCCGACCCATCAGCTCAAGAAGCTGGAGCTTGAGACCATTCGCGACTTTCGCGACCGTTTCAACGTGCCGATACCCGACGACAAGATCGCGGATCTGCCGTTCTACAAGCCGGACGCGAAAGACCCGATCATGCAGTACCTGCACGAGCGCCGCGCTGCGCTCGGCGGCTACCTGCCGCAACGTCGCCGGAAAGCCGCGTCTGCGGTGACGGTGCCGGGTCTCGATGCATTCGAGGCCCAGTTGAAAGCCACCGGCGCGGGCCGCGAGGTGTCTACCACGATGGCTTTCGTGCGCCTTTTGACCACGCTCCTGCGCGACAAGAATGTCGGCAAGCTGGTCGTGCCTATCGTACCCGACGAGGCACGCACCTTCGGTATGGAAGGCATGTTCCGCCAGCTCGGCATCTACTCCGCCGAAGGCCAGAAGTACACCCCGGTCGACAAGGACCAGATCATGTACTACCGCGAGGACGCAGCCGGTCAGATCCTCGAGGAAGGCATCAATGAGCCGGGCGCGTTCAGTTCGTGGATGGCGGCCGCGACCTCGTACTCGAACTCCAACCAGATCATGGTGCCGTTCTACATCTACTACTCGATGTTCGGGTTCCAGCGCATCGGCGATCTGGCCTGGGCGGCAGGCGACCTGCGCGCACGCGGCTTCCTGCTCGGCGCCACCGCCGGACGCACCACGCTCAATGGCGAGGGGCTACAGCATGAAGACGGCCACTCGCACCTGATGAGCGCGACCATCCCGAATTGCGTGTCCTACGACCCGACCTTTTCCTACGAACTGGCGGTGATCATCCAGGCCGGCTTAAAGCGCATGGTCGAGAACCAGGAAGATGTGTATTACTACATCACCCTGATGAACGAGAATTATGAGCATCCCGACATGCCAAAGGGGGTCGAGGCCGATATCCTCAAGGGCATGTACCTGTTCAGGAAAGCCGCAACGGCGGGCAAGGGCGCCACCAGACACGTGGTGCAACTGCTCGGCTCGGGCACGATTTTCCGCGAAGTGCAAGCGGGGGCCGAACTGCTGGAAAAGGACTGGGGCGTGGCTGCGGACATCTGGAGCTGCCCGTCGTTTACCGAACTACGGCGCGACGGCATGGCCGTCGAACGCTGGAATCTCCTGCATCCGCAGGACAAGCCGCGCGTCCCGCATGTCGAGGCCTGTCTGGCCGGGTCCAGCGGACCGATCATCGCCGCCACCGACTACATGAAGACTTTCGCCGACGGCATCCGCCCCTTCGTTCCGAAAGGCCGCACCTTCAAAGGGCTTGGCACCGACGGCTTCGGCCGTTCCGATACGCGGGAGAAGCTGCGCCATTTTTTCGAGGTCGACCGCTACTTCGTCGCCATTTCCGCACTCAAGGCACTTGCCGAAGATGGTGCAATCGCACCGAAGCTGGTGGCCGATGCGATCGCGAAATACGGCATCGATCCGGCGAAACCCGATCCGATGACGGTCTGATCGGGTGCGTATTTATCCCGCAGCGGGGGCGATCGGCTCAAAGTGCGGGTTCATGACAAGTCCATGCATGGTGCGTGGCTGTCATGCTTGTGGTAGACAATAGGCCGTTTCCCGTCCCGCTTCCAGGCGGCAACCAAAAAATCAGGCAGAGACAAACATGGCATTGAAGGAAGTATTCGTTCCCGACATCGGTGACTTCAAGGACGTACCCGTGATCGAAATCCTGGTCAAGCCGGGCGACACGATCAAAGCGGAGGACTCGCTCCTGACGGTCGAATCCGACAAGGCGACCATGGAGATTCCGTCGCCCGCCGCCGGCGTGATCAAGGAGATCAGGGTCAAGCTGGGCGACGTGGTCAACACCGGAACCTTGATCGCCCTGATGGAGGAAGCAGGCAGCGCGTCAACGCCGGCCGCAGCAGCGTCGGCCGCGTCGGCAGTAGCGGCGCCGCCCGCGTCGGCTGCGGCCGCAGCGGCGCGGCCTGCACCTGCACCTGCGCCGGCGACTGCTGTCGCACCGCCCGCGCCCGCAACCGCCCCGGCGGCTGCAGCCGCGCAGCCGGCGCCAGCGCCTGCCCCGACGCCTTCTCTCGCGCCGCCCGCAGCGGCTTCGCCCGTAACGGCTGCGACGATGGCGCCCGCAGGCGCGACGCCGGGCCAGCGTGCGCACGCCTCACCGTCGGTGCGCAAGTTCGCGCGCGAACTCGGCGTCGATATCGCACGCGTTGCCGGCAACGGTCCCAAGGGCCGTATCCTGCATGAGGATGTGCAGAACTTCGTCAAGCAGGCATTGTCGGTCGCCGCAGCCGCGCCGGCGCCGGTCGCGGCAGGCGGCTCCGGTCTTAACCTCCTGCCATGGCCGAAAGTGGAT
The DNA here is from genome assembly GCA_043775255.1 of Burkholderiales bacterium. Taxonomy (GTDB): domain Bacteria; phylum Pseudomonadota; class Gammaproteobacteria; order Burkholderiales; family JAEUOS01; genus JAEUOS01. The sequence goes on along the minus strand of JAYVST010000429.1, from coordinate 1,694 downwards.
TTCGCCAAGTTCGGCACGGTTGAAGCCGTGCCCTTGTCGCGCATAAAGAAAATTTCCGGGCAGAACCTGGCACGCAACTGGGCGATGATTCCGCACGTCACGCAGCATGACCATGCCGACGTCACCGATCTGGAAGAATTTCGGCAACAGACCAACGCTGCGCTGGCCAAAGAGGGGGTCAAGCTCACCATGCTGGCCTTCATCATCAAGGCGTCCGTGGCCGCCCTGAAGAAGTATCCCGACTTCAATTCCTCGCTGGACGGCGACAATCTCGTACTCAAGAAGTACTGGAACATCGGTTTCGCCGCTGATACGCCGAACGGATTGATGGTGCCGGTGATCAAGGCGGCGGACACCAAGGGGATCATCGAACTCGGCGCCGAAATGGCTGCGCTGTCGGCGCAGGCACGCGAAGGCAAGCTCAAGCCCGCCGACATGCAGGGTGCGACATTCACGATTTCCTCCTTGGGCGGGATCGGCGGCGCCGCATTCACGCCGATCATCAATGCGCCTGAAGTGGCGATCCTGGGCGTGTCGAAGTCGGCGTTCAATCCGGTATGGGACGGCAAGGCCTTCGTGCCGCGCCTGCTGCTGCCGCTTTCGCTTTCTTACGATCACCGCGTCATCGACGGCGCCGCCGGCGCGCGCTTCACCGCCACCCTTGCTCAATTGCTCGCGGACATGCGTCGGACCCTGCTATAGCCGGGGCCGTATCCCCGAGCGCGGATTTTTCCCGACCGGATCGACCGGCTGTGCCGGTGATCCTGTTTTGCTCGCGACTCGACTTACGCAGGCTTCTGTTGTTGTCGAAACGGACTTATGACAACCATTACCGTAGCAAAAAAGGGCGGGCAGATCGCGATTTCCGCCGACCGTTTGACCACCTTCGGCGATACCCGCATGTCGTCGAAATACGAAGCCAACCCGAAGGTCTTCAAGGTGAGCGATACCTGGGTTGGCATTGCCGGTTCCAGTGCCCACCACAACGTGGTCGAGAACGCGTTCAAGAAGGTGGACAAGCCCTTGTTCGGCAACAAGGTCGAGATTTTCGAGACCATGATCCGCCTGCATCCCCTGTTGAAGGAACACTTCTTCCTCAATCCGAAGGAAGAAGACGACGACCCCTATGAATCCTCCCAATACGTGATGCTGATGGCCAATGCCGGCGGCATCTACGGCGTGTATTCGTATCGTGAAGTGTTCGCCTTCGACCGCTTCTGGGCGATCGGCTCCGGCCGCGGCTTCGCCTTAGGCGCGATGTATGCGCGCTGGGACCAGGCCCGGACCGGGCGTGAAATTGCGCAGATCGGCGCCGAGGCCGGCTGCGAGTTCGACAAGAATTCCGCAGGACCGATTGTCCTGCACACGATCAAGGCGAAGTAGCGGCGCTGCCCGCCATTCATTCTGAAGACCACCCGCGTTCCTTCGACGGACCGGGAAAACAAGCGAGTTGACACCATGGCGACAATCGAAATCAAGGTACCCGACATCGGCGATTTCAAGGACGTGCCGATCATCGAACTCCTGGTCAAGGTGGGCGACAGCGTCTCTAAGGAGCAGTCCCTGATCACGGTGGAATCCGACAAGGCGACCATGGAGATTCCATCGCCCGAGCCGGGCATCATCCGAAGCCTCGCCGTCAAACTGGGCGACACGATCAATACCGGCGTTTTGATAGGCACCCTCGAGACCGC
>JAYVST010000428.1:0-1717 GCA_043775255.1 Burkholderiales bacterium | reverse complement strand
GTGCGGGGCGCCAACTGGCGGTTGTCGCCTTCGTGTGCGGCACCGAAGAAGACCCGCAGGTGCGCTCCGCCCAGGAGGCCACGCTGCGCAGCGCCGGCGTCCTGCTGGCCCCGTCGAGCACGCACGCCGCCGCGCTGGCGGCGCGTCTGGTCGCGCGGCGGGCCGTATGAGCGCGCAGCCGCCTATAGCGACCCACGCGGGCAAGCGGGTCGTCGTCGCCCTCGGCGGCAATGCGGCCTACCCGCCCACCATACGCGGCACCGCTGAAGAACAGCTCGACGTCATGGCGTCGCTGTGCGAACACTTCGTACGCATGATCGAGGCGGGCTACAAGCTGATCCTGACCCACGGCAACGGACCGGTGGTCGGCAACATCCTGTTCCGCATGGCCAAGACCGCGCGCGAACTGCCGCCGATGCCGATGGACGTGTGCGTCGCCCACTCGCAGGGCGGCATGGGCTACATGCTGGAACAGTCGTTCACCAACGTGCTCAAGCGGCGCGGTTGCCAAGCCAGGGTGGCAGCGGTGCTTACCGAAGTCGAGGTCGACAGCCTGGATCCGGCATTCCAGAACCCCACCAAGCCGGTCGGGAAGTTCTTCTCGGCCGAAGAAGCCGCCCAGATGCAAAGCGAAACCGGCTGGATCTTCCAGGAAGACTCCGGACGCGGTTGGCGCCGCGTGGTGCCGTCCCCGGCGCCCAAGCAGATCCTCGACCTGTTCGCCATCGAAGCCCTGTTGGCCGCCGACATCATCCCGATCGCCGCCGGTGGCGGCGGCATTCCGGTCATTCGCGACGCCGACGGCTGCCACCACGGCGTGCCTGCGGTGATCGACAAGGACCTCACCTCCGCCATGCTGGCGGCCCAGTGCGGCGCCGGCGCTTTCATCATGCTGACCGGTGTGGAACAGGTGATGCTCGACTTCGGCAAGCCCTCGGCGCGCGCGGTGGCCAGCATGACCGTGAGCGAGGCGCGGCGCCATCTGGCCGATGGCCAGTTCCCGCCCGGCAGCATGGGACCGAAGATCGAGGCGGCGCTCAATTATCTGGCGGCATTCGACGGCTCGGTGGTGATCACCTCGCTCGAGCAGGCCTTCGATGCCCTCGAAGGCCGGGCCGGTACCCGTATCGTGCGCGATGCCTGAGGCCATCTGTCGCACCCGCATCAACGCCATCGGCGCCGCCGCCGCCGAGGCGCTGCGCATGACGGGCGGGCGCACCGCGGCGCTACCCGATTTCCCGGAAGCGCCCTATCGGCGCGCCGGGGCGGAAATCGTCTGGCTGGGCCAGAGGGGTCCGATGCATCCGCGCGCGGTCTTTGTAGACGCCACGCTGGCGGACACGGCGTTGGCGGACACCGTGCTGTCTTTCGAATCGATCCAACCGTGGACCGCGCCGGTAGTTGGGCTGGCCGCGCGCGACGCCGAGGCATTCCGGCGCTCGCTGGCTGCCCACCTGCCCGCGCTCGCCGCGGCGGCGCCGGCGTCAGGCCTGGCGCCCTTGTTGCGCGGCCAGGCACCTGGCTTTCCGCTGGCGGCACGGCATGACGCCTGCCTGCAACTGGCGCGCTCGGCGCGCTCTAGCAACGCGGACATGTTCGTGCAGGCGGCTTCGCGCCTGCTCGGCGCGGGCATCGGCCTGACCCCTTCGGGCGACGATTTTGTCGGCGCGGCCCTGTTCACCCTGCGATCGATCGATCCGGACAATCCGAGCTGGCG
>JAYVST010000427.1:0-3169 GCA_043775255.1 Burkholderiales bacterium | reverse complement strand
CGCGATCAGGGTTGCGAGACCCGCGCCGGTTTGCGCCGAAGTCTGCACGACCGGCGGAAACCAGCAGAGCGGCAGGTCGCCGTCCGCTTCGTTGATGCCTTCGACCAGGTGCCCGGCGCCGGGCGCCAGCGCCATCACATGCTGCAGGGTGTTGGCGGCTTCGTCGGCGCCCGGCAGGTCCGCCTTGTTGACCACCAGCACGCTGCCGATCTCGAGAATGCCCGCCTTCATCGCCTGCACTTCGTCGCCCAGCCCGGGCGCCGTCACCACCACGATGGCATGGGCGATGTCGCGAATCGCCACTTCCGACTGGCCGGCGCCGACGGTTTCGACCAGCACGATGGCGCGCCCGGCCGCCGACATCAGGCGCACCACGTCGGCGATGCAGGTCGACAGGCCGCCGCTGCCGCCGCGGCTGGCGATGCTGCGAAAGTAGATGCCCGCGTGCGGCGCACGCATGCTGCGGATGCGATCCCCGAGCACGGCGCCGCCGGAAATCGGGCTGGTCGGATCGACGGCCAGGATCGCCACCTTGTCGCCGCCGTCGGCGAAATGCCCGGCCAGAAGCGGCAAGAGGGAGCTCTTTCCCGCACCGCCCACGCCGGTCACGCCGATCACCCAGGGATGCGGCGCCTTGGCGTAAACGCGCTCGAGCAGCGCCATGCCGCGCGCCGTGTCGTTCTCGATCAGCGAGACCGCGCGCGACAGCACGCGCGCCTCGCCCGCGGCCAGGCGCGCCATCACGGCGTCGAGTTCGGCTTCGCTCAAGGCGTTCACCAGGCCTCATCCAGCAGTTCGATCACGGCCGCTGCGGAAGTGGTGGGCCGCGGATTGAAAAACAGGCCGCGATCCACCAGCGCATGTGCGGCAATGGCCGGGAACAGCGCGCGATCGAGGCCGGTATCGCGCAGGCGTGTGGGTACGCCGATGGCGCGCTGCAGGTCTTCGGTGGCGCGGATCGCCAGCGCCGCCGCGTCGCGATCCGACAAGTTGCGCACATCCTCTCCCATCGCCAGTGCCACCAGCTTGAGCTGGCCGGCGGCGACCTCCAGGTTGTAGCGCATGGCGTGCGGCAGGAACACCGAATTGGCGACGCCGTGCGACAAGCCGCCCAGGGCGCCCAGGCAATGGCACACGCCGTGGTGGATGCCGACCCGCGCATTGGCGATCACCAGGCCCGACAATTGCGCGCCGGTCAGGGCGCGCGCGCGCACCTGCACGTCCTGCGGCGCGCGCGCCATTGCCGGCAGCGCTTCATGCAACAGGCGCACGCCTTGCAGCGCTAAGCCCTCGGAAATCGGGTTGCGCACCTTCGAATACAAACCTTCGATGCAATGCGCCAAGGCGTTCATGCCGGTGGTCGCCATCACCGCCACCGGTACCTCGAGGTTGGCCTGTGGATCGAGAATGATCAGGCGCGGCGCCAGTTTCAGGTCCCAGAACAAGAGCTTCTTGCCGCCGTCCTCATCGCGGATGCCCAGGCCCGGCGTCACTTCGGCCGCGGACAGCGTGGTGGGAATGGCGATGATCGGCAGCTTCGCGTTGGGCAGCGGCTGCTGCACATAGCGGTCGGGCGGGATGAAGACGGTGTGATGGCGCTCGAGCGGCCCGCCTTCGGCCAGCAGGATGGCGATGGCCTTCGCGGTATCGGACGCGCTGCCGCCGCCGACGGCCAGCAGCAGGTCGACCTTCGCCTCGTGCGCCCGCTGTGCCCCGTCCTCGACGATCCGTTTGCCCGAGTGCTCGGTGATGCCGTCGAAGCACAGCGCCAGGCGCGCACCAAGCGCCGCCTTGACGCGCGCCACCAGATTCGACCGTCCGGTCTTGCCGCCGCACAGCAACATCACGCGCGTGCCGCCGGCCGCGTCAACATATGAGGCGATGCGATCCACCGCGCCGTCGGCCAAAACCACCCGCGTCGGCAGGCCCGTGTACTCGAAGGAACTGGATTCGCTCATCATGCCGCCTTCAGGTTCGCCCGCAGGCCTTGCAGGTGGCGCCGCATGCCGCCCACCATCGTCTGGACAAAGCGTTCGCGCCCCGCGCTGATCGTATGCGACAGGCCGGCGATGGCGAGCGCCATCGGCACACCGTGCGGCGCCACCGGCAGCAGCATGGAAGTGCCGCCTGCACCCGGCGTGAGCCGATCGAACGAAGGGGCGTAGCCATGTGATGTTGAGAGACAACCCACCTGATGTTGAGAGACAACCCACATGATGTTGAGAGACAACCCATCTGATGTTGAGAGACAACCCACCTGATGTTGAGAGACAACCCACCTGATGTTGAGAGACAAATGTAACTACCCCGGCAATAACCCGCCCCGACAACTCCCTCGCCCCGCCTCTGAGGACAGCCCCTTGCCCCCACAACTCCCTCGCCCCGCTTGCGGGGAGAGGGTCGGGGTGAGGGGGCACTGGTAGCCTTCGACACCCCCTCACCCTGCCCTCTCCCCGCAAGCGGGGCGAGGGTGTTAGGAGCCGATCTCGTCTGCGCATCCGCATTCCATGTAGGCAGCGGCGCTTGTCGTGGGTTGATCTGGCGCCTCGAAAACGTTGCGTCCACTCTATTCGGCGACGATGCCGGCGTCCTTGGCCACCTTGGCCCATTTGCGATTCTCCGCCACCACCAGTTCCTCGAACTGGCGCGGCGCTCCGCCGACGACTTCGATGCCGGCATTTGCCAAGCGCGTGCCGACATCGGCGGACAACAGTATCTTGTTCATCGCGGCGTTAAGGAGATCGACCACCTCCTTGGGCGTGCCGCCCGGCGCGACGATGCCGCCCCAGGAATTGGCGTCGTAGCCGGGCAGGCCGGATTCGGCGATGGTGGGATATTCCGGCGCGATCGACGCACGCTTCAGGGTGGTCACCGCCAGGCCGCGCACCGCACCCGATTTGACATGCGGCAGGATGGCAGTGATGGTGTCGAAGATCATCGCGGTGCGCCCGGCAATCAGGTCCGGGTGCGCGGCGCTGCTGCCCTTGTAAGGCACGTGCAGGATTTTGGTGTCGCTCATGGAGCGGAACAATTCGGCGGCCACATGCAGCGAACTGCCCTGCCCGCTCGAGGCGTAGGAGAGTTTGCCCGGGTTGGCTTTGGCGTAGGCGATCAGTTCGCCCACGCTTTTGACAGGCAGTGAATTCGGCACCGCCAGCATCAGCGGCAC
>JAYVST010000426.1:0-3561 GCA_043775255.1 Burkholderiales bacterium | reverse complement strand
GCCTTCGCCGAAGCGCTCGGGCCGCTCGAACCGACACCGGCAGTGGTGAGCCAGGACCGGCACCGCCTGAAGTACAAGCAGATGGTCGATATTTCCAATCTCGACGTCGACGGTTCGATCATCGCCGCCGACGACCGGCGCCGCATGTTCAACCTCGGCAACCTGCTCTGGCACAGCGACAGCAGCTTCAAGGCCACGCCCGCCAAGTATTCGATGCTGCATGCACGCACGATTCCCCCTGAAGGCGGCGACACCGAGTTCGCCGACATGCGCGCCGCCTGGGACGCGTTGCCGCCGGCTGCCAAGGCGCTGGTCGGGCCGCTGGTCTGCGACCATTCGCTGATCTATTCGCGCGCCCTGCTCGGCTTCGACGCCTTCACCGAAGAAGAACGCGCGCAGTTCGCGCCGGTGCCGCAGCGCCTGGTGCGCACCCACATGGGCTCTGGCCGCAAATCGCTCTACCTGGCCTCGCATATCGGCGCCATCCACGGCATGCTGCGCCCCGAGGCGATGGTGCTCGTACGCGACCTTATGGAACACGCGACACAACGGGAGTTCGTCTACCGCCACGTCTGGCGCGAGCACGACCTGGTGATCTGGGACAACCGCTGCAGCATGCACCGCGCCCGCCCCTTCGACGACCGGCGCTACCGCCGCGACATGCGCCGCCTCACCTTGCAGGATTGCGCGCCGACGTTGGAGCAGCCCGCCTGACCTTGCACGCTCGCCTGACCTGGTCCGCCCTGATCCGGCCACAGCGGACGGCAAGTCGGTCCTGCGGCCTGTTGGCATAGAATCCCCGTTTCGCTTCCAGCGATTGACAACGACAATGACAGGGGGACAAACATGAGCACCGTGCGTTACGAAGCACCCACCACCTCGGCTGCGGCGGTGGCGCTGCTGGCGGCGGCCATCGGCCCGGCACGGCTTCTGGCGGGCGGCACCGACCTTCTGATCCAGATGCGCTCCGGCATGCAGCAACCCGAACTGCTGATCAACGTCAAGGGCATTGCCGAGATGACCTCGGTCACGGCCGAGAACGGCGGCTTTCGCGTGGGTGCGGCGCTGGCCTGCATGGCGCTGATCGCCGATGCAGCCTTCGCCCGTGCCTGGCCCGGCGTGACCGATGCGGTCAAGCTCATCGGTTCGATCCAGATCAAGGGACGCGCGACCGTCGGCGGCAACGTCTGCAACGCCTCGCCCGCCGCCGACAGCGTGCCGGCGCTGATCGCCGCCGGCGCCATTGCCGGCATCATGGGGCCGGCCGGCCGACGCGAACTGCCGGTCGAAGCCATCGCCGCCGGCCCCGGCAAGAGCACGCTCGCCAAGGGCGAGATCGTCACCTCGTTTTTCCTGCCGGCACGCGCGCCGCGCTCGGCTGATGCCTACCTGCGCTTCACCCCGCGCACCGAGATGGACATCGCGGTGGTCGGTGTCGGGGTCAACCTGACAATCGACGCCGCCGGTGTCTGCACCGCGGCACGGGTGGCGCTGGGCGCGGTGGCCGAACGCTGCATGCTGGTGCCGGAAGCCGCCACCGCCCTGATCGGCAGCTCGATCGACGCTGCGGCACTCGCGCGTCTGGCCGCCGCCGCCAGCGCGGCCTGCCGGCCGATCGACGACAAGCGCGGCACCAAGGCGTACCGCATCAAGGTGGCCGGCGTGCTGGCGCGCCGTGCAACCGAAATCGCGCTGCAACGCGCGAAGGGAGTCAACTGAGATGAGCAGGCATCATGTCACCACCACGCTCAACGGCGACGCCGTCGAGTTCCTGTGCGAAACGCGCCAAACCCTGCTCGATGTGCTGCGCGACGAACTGGGCATGACAGGCACCAAGGAAGGTTGCGGCACCGGCGACTGCGGCACCTGCAGCGTGACTCTCGATGGCAGCCTGGTGTGCTCCTGCCTGGTGTTGGGGGTCGAAGCCGAAGGCAAGACCGTTCGCACCATCGAAGGCATGGCCAATGGCGCAGAGCTGCACGTGCTGCAGCGCAAGTTCCTCGAACATGCCGCCTTGCAATGCGGCATCTGTACGCCAGGATTCCTGGTGGCGGCGCGCTCGCTGCTCGAACGCAATGCCGACCCCACCGAAGAAGAAGTACGTTACTGGCTGGCGGGCAACCTGTGCCGCTGTACCGGATACCAGAAGATCGTCGAAGCGGTGCTCGATGCCGCGCGTGAAATGCGGGGGGCGTGAATCATGTTGACCAAGACTCAGGAAGCGGACCAGGCAATGAAGGTGGTGGGCACCCGCCCGGTGCGGCCGGACGGCGTGCCGAAGGTGATCGGCTTAGCCCAGTACGGCGCCGATTTTTCAGCACCCGGCATGCTGTGGGGCAAGATCCTGCGCTCGCCGCATGCGCATGCGCGCATCCGTTCGATCGACACGGCCAAGGCGCTGGCGCTGCCAGGGGTCAAGGCGGTGATGACCGGCGCCGACTTGAAGGAGCAGCCGTTCGAGTATGTCGGCCCGGAACGGGTGGCCGTCAACTACTGGCACATGACGCGCAACGTGATGGCGCGCGAGAAGGTGCTCTACGAAGGGCATGCGGTGGCTGCGGTGGCCGCGACCACGCCGGCCATCGGTGAAGCCGCCTTGAAACTGATCGAGGTCGACTACGAAATCCTGCCGCATGTGATCGACGTCGACGACGCCATGGCGCCGGACGCGCCGCTGTTGTTCGACACCATGATCACGCGCGGCGTCGAGCCGGCGCCGACCAAGCCGTCGAACATCGCCAAGCGTATCGAGTTCAATTTCGGCGATGTCGCTGCCGGCTTCGCCGGCGCCGACGAAGTCGTCGAAATGAGCTTCAAGACCGCCGCCGTGCACCAGGGCTACATCGAGCCGCACGCCTGCATGGCGCGCTTCGAAGCCAATGGCCAGGCCGAACTCTGGTCGGCCAGCCAGGGCCATTTCGTGGTGCGCGCCTATACCGCCAAGCTGCTCGGCATGGAGATCGGCGACCTGCTGGTGCATCCGGCCGAGATCGGCGGCGGCTTCGGCGGCAAGACGGTGGTGTATGTCGAACCGGTGGCGGCAGTGCTGTCGAAAAAGACCGGCCACCCGGTGAAGATCATGATGAGCCGGGAAGATGTGTTCAAGGCCACCGGTCCGACCTCCGGCTCGTCGATGACGGTCAAGATCGGCGTGAAAAAAGACGGCAGGATCGTCGCCGCCACCGGCCTCTTCAAGTTCCAGGCCGGCGCCTTCCCCGGCTCGCCGGTGATGAACGCCTGCATGTGCTCGTTCGCGCCCTACGACATCGCCAATGTGCACACCATCGGCTACGACGTGGTGAGCAATCGGCCGAAGTCTGCCGCCTATCGTGCGCCCGGCTCGCCGATCTCGGCCTTCGCCGTCGAGAGCGTCCTCGACGTGTTGGCCGGCAAGATCGGCATGGACCCGTTGCAACTGCGGCTGAAGAACGCTGCCCGCGCCGGCACCCCCACCGCCTTTGGCCCCAAGCACGCGCATGACGGCTATGCCGAGACCATCCTGGCCCTGCAACGCCACCCGGCCTATGCAGCGCCCCTGGGCAAGAACCAGGGCCGCGGCGT
>JAYVST010000425.1:0-7191 GCA_043775255.1 Burkholderiales bacterium | reverse complement strand
CTTCGGCACGGTTGCCGAGGCGAAGGCCACGACCGGTGCAACGGTTTCCGTGATCTACGTCCCACCGCCATTTGCCGCGGCCGCGATCGACGAGGCGGTCGAGGCGGATCTGGATCTCGTGATCTGCATCACCGAAGGCATCCCGGTGCGCGACATGATCCGCACCAAGTACAGGATGCAGGGCAAGCGCACGCTGCTGATCGGGCCGAACTGCCCGGGCGTCATCACGCCCGAGGAAAGCAAGATCGGCATCATGCCGGGCCACATCCACAAGAAAGGTCCGATCGGCGTCGTCTCGCGCTCGGGCACGCTTACCTACGAAGCCGTCGGCCAACTGATGGAGCTGGGCCTCGGGCAGTCGTCGTGCGTAGGCATCGGCGGGGACCCGGTCAACGGGCTCAAGCACATCGACGTCATGAAGCTGTTCAACGACGACCCTGCTACCGAGGCCGTGATCATGGTCGGCGAGATCGGCGGCTCGGACGAGGAAGACTGCGCGCGCTGGATCAAGGCGAACATGAAAAAGCCGGTGGTCGGGTTCATCGCCGGCCTTACTGCCCCCGCGGGCAAGCGCATGGGGCACGCCGGGGCGATCATTTCCGGCGGCAAGGGCACCGCGCAGGAAAAGCTCGCCGTAATGGAGGAGTGCGGCATCAAGGTGACGCGCAACCCGGGCGAAATGGGCAACACGCTCAAGTCGGTTCTGAAGTAGACGGGATCTCTCAAGTGGAAAACAGCGCTTCGGCGGTTGCCGCGGACGCCGCGGCGGTCTGTGTCCCGATCGCAGGCAGGTTCGCGATCCTGCCTTACGCCGCGACGATCTTCCTCTCGTCGTTCCTGCTGTTTCTCGTGCAGCCGATCATCGCCAAGCAGATCCTGCCGTGGTTCGGCGGCTCCGCTGCGGTGTGGACCACTTGCCTGGTGTTTTTCCAGCTGGCGCTCCTCGGGGGTTACGCCTACTCGGACTTCTCCAGCCGACTCCGGGCACGCACCCAGGCCAACCTGCACATCGTGCTTCTCCTGGTGAGCCTGGTATCGCTACCGATCGTCGCCGGCACGGCCTGGAAGCCGGTGGGTGACGAAGACCCGATCTTCCGTATTCTGGGCCTGCTCGCGGCCACGATTGGCTTGCCCTATTTCATGCTCTCGACCACCGGACCACTGGTGCAAAGCTGGTTCGCGCGCGAGCACACCGACCCCGCCACCGCCAAACGGGTCTACCGGTTTTTCGCTCTGTCGAATTTCGGCTCGCTGATCGGCCTGCTGGCCTATCCGTTCGCCATCGAAACCTGGGTCTCGACTGCGGTGCAGGCGTGGGGGTGGAGTGCGGCCTATGCATTGTTCGTAGCGCTGTGCGCGGCATCCGCCCTGCGCGCGCGCCGCACCGAGGCGCCGGCTTTCACGACCGCGGCGCCTGCGGCCAAAAGCGCCATGCAGGCAGTCGATGCGAAAAGCGCCGCAGACCCAGTGGTTGCGCCGAGCATGGCGGAAGCGCCGTCCCCGCCCCCCGGCGCCGGCGACTACGCCCTCTGGCTGGCGCTGGCCGCGCTCGCTTCGGTGCTGCTGTTGTCGATTTCCAACCACATCACGCAGAACGTCGCCTCGATCCCCTTTCTGTGGGTGCTGCCGCTCACGCTTTACCTGCTCACCTTCGTGCTTTGCTTCGAAGGGCGTGGCGGGCGCGGCTGGTACATCCGCACGATCTGGCTCGGGCCTACCCTGGTGGTGCTGGGCCTGATGGCCTGGGGCCTCACCGCGGAACGCGGCGTGCTGCACATCGACAGCGCCGTGCCGCTCTACTGTGGCGGGCTGTTCCTGGCCTGCATGTTCTGCCACGGCGAGCTGGCGCACGCCAAGCCGGCTCCGCGCTACCTGACCCGCTTCTATCTCATGCTCTCCCTGGGCGGCGCCGCCGGCGGCATGTTCGTCGGCCTTGCCGCACCCAAGCTGTTCAACATCTACTGGGAGCTGCCGCTCGGCCTGACCGCCTGCGCCTTGCTGGCGCTGGTGGTGACGCGCAAATCGTTCGCCCGGCCCCTGACCGCGTTTGCCCCCTTGGCGGCCATCGTCGCGGTGGGCTTCTGCGGCTACTTCGCCTACACCTACGACAAATTCATGCGCGACGACACCATCCTGGCAAAGCGCAATTTCTACGGCGCGCTGCGCGTCAAGCAGACCCAGCCCGACAGCGAGCCCGGCGCGCAACGCCGCCTGATGCACGGCGTGATCATGCACGGCGAGCAATTCGTCGCGCGCGACAGCCGCGACATCATCACCAGCTACTACGGCGACTCGTCTGGTGTGGGCATGGCGATCGAGCGCATCCACCCGGCGGAGCAGCGAGTGGGGGTGATCGGACTGGGCGCGGGCACGCTGGCGGCCTACAGCCAGCCGGGCGACTATTTCCGCCTCTACGAAATCAACCCGCAGGTCATCGACATCGCCACCCACTACTTCTACTACCTGACCGAGGCACGCGGAAAGGTGGATACCGCACTCGGCGACGCCCGCCTGGTGCTCGAACGCGAGGCGCCGCAGAAATTCGACGTGCTGGCGGTGGACGCCTTTTCCAGCGACGCCATTCCGGTGCACCTGATCACCCGTGAGGCGCTGCAGGTGTATCTGAAGCACATCAAGCCGGACGGCGCCATCGCCTTCCATGTGACCAACCGTTACCTGAATCTGGCGCCGGTGGTAGCGCTCCTGGCAGACGAAGCCGGCATGGAATCGGTGCTCATCACCGACGACCCCGATGACGCCAACCTGTCGCGTACCGACTGGGTCATCGTGACGAAGAACAAGGACTTCATCAACGACCCTGACGTGGTGGCCAAACGCGTGAAAATCGAGCCGATTCCCCGCCTCACGCCCTGGAGCGACGACTTCAACAACCTGTTTCGCATCCTCAAGTAGCCCTCGACTGGCGCACCACTGGCGCTCGACGGGCGCACAAGCAGCGCACAAGCAACGCACAAGCAACGCACAAGCGGCACGCGACCGGCACGCACCCGGCACGCACCCGGCGCGCGACCGGCACGCGACCGGCACGCGACCGGCACGCGACCGGCACGCGGATTCCGGCGCTTCGCGCGCGGTGCTACACTGAAAAAGAGAAATCGCTCCGGGTGGTTGACCTTCCCAAGCGGCTCGTGCCGCAACCGAAGCCCCTGGGCCCCGACATGGCGCCGCATAGAAGCGCCGGCACTTTCGACGGAGACTGCGATGCGCATTCTGGTAGCCGAGGACGATCCGGTTCTGGCCGACGGCCTGTGCCGCTCACTGCGCCGCTCCGGCTACGCGGTAGACCATGTCAGGACCGGCAGCGAAGCCGACAGCGCTGCCGGCACCCAACCCTATGATCTGCTGATCCTCGACATCGGCCTGCCGAAGATGTCGGGCCATGACGTGCTCAAAAGGCTGCGCGCCCGCACCACGGGGGTGAACGCCAAGATGCCGGTGCTGATCCTGACGGCGATGGACGGCGTCGAAGACCGCGTGCGCGGGCTCGACCAGGGCGCAGACGACTACATGACCAAGCCGTTCGAGCTGGCCGAACTGGAAGCGCGCGTGCGCGCCCTGATCCGGCGCGGCTTTGCCGGCGCACCCACTTTGATCCAGAACGGCGCCCTGTCGTTCGACGCCACCGGGCGCGTGGCCTACCTCAACAATCACCCCCTCGAGCTTTCCGCGCGCGAACTCAGCCTGCTCGAAATCCTGGTGCAGCGCGCCGGGCGCCTGGTGAGCAAGGATCAACTGGTGCAGCACTTGTGCGAGTGGGGCGACGAGGTCAGCACCAACGCCATCGAGGTGTATGTGCACCGCCTGCGCAAGAAGCTTGAACCCGGCGCCTCCATCGCCACCGTGCGCGGGCTGGGGTATTGCCTGGAAAAAGCGGCCGCGCAAGCCGATCCGGCGTAGTGCGCCGGAGAGCGCCGTGGCGGCAAGCTTGGCCCCCGAAAAGCCGGAGCATTTGAGGCCGCGCGATGCGCCGGAGCCCGCAGGCGACGACGGCGGCGTGCCGATCGCTCCTGTCGCCGCACAGCCGTCGCCCGAAACCGCGTCCCTCGAATCCGCGTCCCTCGAATCCGCCCCACCCGAATCCGCGCCGCGCCGCGTCGGCGCCCGCCTTTCGCTGTTCGGCGAGATCCTCGACTGGCTGCTGGTGCCGCTGATGCTGTTGTGGCCGGTTTCCATCGTGTTGACCTATGTGTCGGCGCAGGCGCTTTCCAACCCTCCCTACGACCGCGCGCTGGCCGAATCCACCCAGGCGCTGGCCGACCAGCTGAAAATGAAGGACGGCCGCCTGATCGCGGACCTGCCCTTGCCGGCGCGGGAGATCCTGCGCGCCGACGACACCGACACGGTCTATTTTCAGGTGCTGGGCCTGCGCGGCGAACTCATGGCCGGCGACCCCGAGTTGCCCTTGCCCGAGGAGCAGGAGGTGAACGTTCGTGGCCAGGTGCAGTTCCGCAACGATCTTCTGCATGGCGTGGAAGTGCGCATCGCCTACCTCTACACCGCCCCGGTCGGCCTGAACCAGGACAATCGCCCTGGGCAGGCGCGCAACCCCTTAGTGCAGGTGGCCGAGACGCTCAACAAGCGCACCGAGCTTGCCAATGAAATCGTCAAAGGTGTGATCCTGCCGCAGTTCATCGTGCTGCCGCTGGCGGTGACCCTGATCTGGTTCGGCCTGGTGCGCGGCCTGGTGCCCTTGGCCGAGGTCTCCGAACGCATCGGCCGGCGCAAGCCCGGCGACCTGTCGCCGATCGATACCAGCGGCACACCCGAAGAGGTCGCACCGCTGATCCGTTCGATCAACCAGCTCATGCAGCGCCTCGAGGAAAGCCTGAACGGCCAGCAACGCTTCATCGCCAACGCCGCGCACCAGTTGCGCACGCCTCTGGCAGGCCTGAAAACCCAGACCGAGCTGGCGCTATTGCAGTCGCAGGGTGAAAAAGACGTCCATGAACTGCAGAAGAGTCTCGCGCACATGGCCGCATCGACCGACCGGGCCGTGCGCATGGTGAACCAGTTGCTGGCCCTGACACGCGCGGAGAAGAGCGCCGCAGGCGAACCCCTCACATCGTTGAAACCGGTGGCGCTCGACGCGCTGGTGCGCGAGCGGGTGCGCGAATGGGTGCCGGCCGCGCTTAAGCAACGCATCGATCTCGGGTGCGACGAAGCCCGTGCAGAACCGGTGGAAGTCGATGGTGACGCGGTGCTGCTGATGGAACTGATCGGCAACCTGATCGACAACGCGATCCGCTATACGCCCGCAGGCGGAATCATCAACGTGCACGTGACCGGCGCCGATTCGACAGCGGCGGGCGTGGCGCTGGTGGTCGAAGACAGCGGCCCCGGCATCCCGGAGCACGAACGCGCACTCGTGTTCGATCGGTTTCACCGCGTGCTCGGCAGCGACCCCGAGGGCAGGAACCCCGACGGCTCCGGTCTGGGCCTGGCCATCGTGCGCGAAATCGCGTTGAAACATCGCGCGCACGTCGGCATCGATTCGTCGCCGCTCGGCGGCGCCCGCTTCACAGTGACCTTTCCGGCGCCGACCGCCGCCTGACCAGGCGTCCGGCGGCTGCGCCGGGCCGGGCCGAAGGACAGGGATCAAGTTATTGCAGACCTGAAGGGTGCGGCCACCTACGTGGCCGAGCACGCGCCCGACAACAAGCGTGGCGCCTACACGGCCTGGATCCAGACCACCGAAACCCTCGGCCTGTTCCTCTCGCTCCTGGTGATTCTGGGCGTGCGCACCGCAGTAGGCGAAGAGCAGTTCGCCGCCTGGGGCTGGCGCATTCCGTTCCTGCTCTCGGTAGTGCTGCTGGGCATTTCGGTGTGGATTCGCTTGCAGCTCAACGAATCGCCGATGTTCCAGAAAATGAAGGCCGAGGGCAAGACCTCCAAGGCGCCGCTGACCGAATCGTTCGGCCAGTGGGGCAACCTGAAGATCGTGATCCTGGCGCTGGTAGGCCTCACCGCCGGCCAAGCGGTGGTGTGGTGCACGGGCCAGTTCTACGCCCTGTTCTTCCTCACACAGACGCTCAAGGTCGACGGCGGCACCGCCAACCTGATGATCGCCGCCTCGCTCCTGATCGGCGCGCCGTTCTTCTTGGTTTTCGGCGCCCTGTCGGACAAGATCGGCCGCAAGCCCATCATCATGACCGGCTGCCTGATCGCCGCGCTCACCTACTTCCCGCTGTTCCAGGCCCTCACCCACTACGCCAGCCCGGCGCTGGACTGGAACAGGCGCAAGCCAAGTCGCCGGTGGTGGTGGTGGCCGACCCGAGCGCCTGCTCGTTCCAGTTCAACCCGGTGGGCACGAGCAAATTCACCACGTCCAGCGACATCGCCAAGGCCTTTCTGGCGCGCTCCTCGGTGAACTACTCAAACGAAGCCGCACCCGCCGGCACCGTCGCCAAGATCAAGGTCGGTGACAAGGTGATCGAGAGCTACGAAGCCGCCGGCCTTTCGGCTGCCGACCTCAAGACCCGTGAGCAGCGACTTCATCAAGAACATCGGCGACGCGGTCAGGGCCGCCGGTTACCCCACCAAGGCCGACCCCAACGGCGTGAACCACGTGATGATGATCGGCATCCTCGTCATTCTGGTGATCTACGTGACCATGGTCTACGGCCCGATCGCGGCCATGCTGGTGGAGATGTTCCCCACGCGCATCCGCTACACCTCGATGAGCCTGCCGTACTACGTCGGCAACGGCTGGTTCGGCGGCTTCCTGCCGACCACCGCCTTCGCCATGGTGGCGGCCACCGGCGACATCTACTACGGCCTCTGGTACCCGATCGTCATCGCCCTCATGACCTTCGTCATCGGCATGCTTTTCATCAAGGAACCCAAGGACAACAAGATCAGCGACTAAGGGGTTGGCCGGACCGCGAGGTCCGGCTGCGTGTTCCTGAAGGCCGGCACAGCGCCGGCCTCTTTCGTGGGCGCCGGTTGCGGGCGGGAGGCCGGAACAAGTGCCTATAGAGGCCCATAGAGACCCATACCGCCCGCTGTTAGGCCCCCACAGCGCGTCGCCCGGACGCCGTGTTTCACGCTATAATTTAGGGCTTGCGTTAACCGGCGTTCGCCCGATTCCTGCAACGGCCTGGTAGCTCAGTCGGTAGAGCAGAGGACTGAAAATCCTTGTGTCGGTGGTTCGATTCCGCCCCAGGCCACCAG
>JAYVST010000424.1:0-3194 GCA_043775255.1 Burkholderiales bacterium | reverse complement strand
GTTCGGGTGATTGCGGGCGGCGTCTTCTGCCACAGCGGAGCCAGGCCTGCCACGGCGCCAAGCCTCGTTGCGTAGTCGTCGTAGAGCGCGATGCGCGATTGCGCCAATGACGGCCACTTCACGAGATTCGCAAGTCCGAGCGCGGCGTGGTACTCCGACAGCTTTGCGTTGGTTCCGGGCAAGTCCACCTGGCCTACCGGTGTGGTTGCGCTCGGATCCAGATTGATGCCGAAATTCGACAGCTGGCGTACGCGCGCCACGTGGGCGCCGTTGCGACTGACCACCAACCCGCCTTCACCTGAAGAGAGTGACTTGGTTGCGTGCAGACTGAATACAAGGGTCGCGTTACCGGTTTCCCACTGGTTGCCGAAGGCGGCAGCGGCGTCGATCACCACCGGCAATCCAGTGTCGGCCGAGAAACGGTCCCAGCCGGCCATGTCATGCGGGCAGCCGAAGGTCGCAACCGGCATGACCGCAGCGATCTTCATCGCGGCGCAGGCGGCTCGCGCGATTTCTGGCGTCAGCAGCCAGGAATCCGGATCGATGTCCGCCACCACCGGCACCAGACCGGCACGCGCCACGGCGGTGGCGGTGGCCACGAATGTGAGTGCCGGTATCAGCACGCGCGCGCCGGGATCGAGGTCCAGCGCCGTCAGCGCCAACTCCAGGCCCAGAGTTGCGTTGTTCACGGTGCTCAGGTGTACGGACTGCGAATTTCGCTCGCTGAACATGTGCCCGAGCTTTTCCTCCAGTTCGCGACACAGGGGGCCGAAATTCGAGTACCAGCGCGTTTGGTCGATGCGCCGCAACCACGGGAGCAATTCGTCGGCGTTCGGCATGTCCGGGACCAGAAGGGGGATGCGGGTGCTGGTCATGATCTGTCCCATAGCGTGCGTCGCCGGATGAATTGTTCCACGAGATCGGCGCTGCGGTCGATAGCCTCGCGCCATTCTCCGGCTTTGCTCTGGCGGACGATCCGCAGAACACCAGGGTACCAAGGGCTGTCATCGCGCCCAAGCAGCCAGAACAGGCCGCTGCCGAATTTGAGAAGCATCAACACCGGTTTGCCCATTGCCGCAGCGAGATGCGCGACGGCCGTGTCGACCGTGACAACCAGATCCAGTTGCTCGACGATCGCGGCAGTATCGGCAAAATCCCGGATATTCGCCGTCGGGTCGAACAAGTCGATCCCGGTCTGGGTGTTCCCGATTTCGTCCTGCCTGGCGCCAAGCTGAAGGCTGATCCATGTGACCTTTTCGACTCGACGCAGTGCATCGAAATTACCGAACGGTATGCTTTTCGTAGCGCGCGCATCGGCGCTCCAGACGTCGCCTTGAGGGTCCGAGCGCCACACCAGCCCCGCGCGAACGTGGCCGGGTCGGGCCGGGAGATCGTTCTTCCAGCGCGCCACTTCGGCCGGTTCGGCGTGCAGGTACGGCAGAGTGGCGGGGATGGAGTCCAACGTGGTGTCGAATGCCAGTGGCAAGCTCATGAAAGGGCAATGCAGGTCAAATGGAACCAGCGGGGCCGAATCTTCCTCCGCGACAAGGGACGAGACGCCCGCGATGCATGAAAAAAGTCGCAACAACGAACGCGGTGCGCGTACGTGGATCTGCTGTGGTCCACGCGACGGCAACATGGCGATGTAGCGCGCCATTTGCAGGGAATCGCCGAGCCCCTGCTCGGCCCACAGAAGGATGGATTTACCGGTCAGGTCGGCGCCGCGCCACTGAAGATCAGGCGGCAGCGTGTAACGGTCGCGCAGACTCGGCACGCAGTCCCAGCGTGCTTCGAAAGCAATGCACCCCTCCCGCATTCTGCCGAGACGGAAGAGCTCAAGCGCTAAGGACATCTTGGCTGGCCGCAGACTTGCATCGCACGCCAATGCATCTCGCAGCAACTCGATCGCCTTTTGCGTGCGGTTGGCGGTGGCGCAATTGGTCGCGTAGTTGTAGCGCAGCACCGCATCGCGTGGATGCCGGCGCAAACCTTCTTCGAATAGCGGCGCCGCGACGTCGATACCGTGCACGCGTGACAGCAGGTTCGCAAGGTTGCCGAGCAGTTGGCGCGCGCCGGGGTTATGATCAAGAGCTTGCCGGTAGATGGATTCCGCTTCTGCGGTTCGACCCGCTGCTTCAAGTGCGAGGCCCAATTGATTGGCGCACTCCGGGTCGGAAGGCCGGGCGCCTAAGGCTTGCCGCAACTCGTCCAAGGCGGTTCCCGTATCGCCTCGGACGCGCGCTTGTTCTCCCCTGATGATTGACTTGAGCGCGGGATCAGCGGCAAGCGCAATGGCTTCGAAGAAAGCCTCATCGGCTTCCTCGAACCTGCGGGCGGCAATCAGGGCACGGGCCAGCCAAAGCCAGCCTTCACGGGATTCCGGTTGCCTTGCAAGCTGGCGCTGCAAAATCGGTAGCGCTGCCTCCGGCAGCTTCTGATTGACCAGTTCGATGGCCTGTGCCAAATCGTCCTCCGGTTGACCGGACAGACCGGACGCCGCCGGGGGGTGGCTACGGAATCTATTCAGCAGCCGGCCGATCATTGCGGGAATCCGGATCTTCGTCCGGGTGTCCGTCGGATTCTGGGCGTCGAAAGCGAAAATCGGCCCCAGCACAGACGGCTTTTGCCACATTCGCCGGCCCTTAGCTCAGCGACGGGGCAAGAAGGCGGTGAAAAACGGGGCGCGTTGGTCGACTTGCAGCCGATGCTCCCCAAGTCCGGCAGGCTGCTAGGCGGCGCGATAGATGCCTGTTTTACCGCCATGCTTTTCCTGCAGTCTTATGTCGGTCATGCGCATGCCGCGATCGGCGGCCTTGCACATGTCATAAATGGTGAGCAGGCCGATCTGCACCGCCGTCAATGCTTCCATTTCCACCCCGGTGCGCCCGAGCGTTTCCACGGTCGCAGTGCAGTGCACTGCGACCGCTTCGGGATCGATGCGAAAATCGACCGCCACGCGCGTCAAGGCTAGCGGATGGCACAGTGGAATCAGGTCGGAGGTGCGTTTGGCGGCCTGGATGGCCGCGATACGTGCGACCCCGAGCACGTCGCCCTTTTTCGCCGTGCCGGACTCGATTAACGCCAGGGTCTGCGCTTCCATGCGGATGGTGCCGGTCGCGGTGGCGCTGCGCCGTGTCTCCGGCTTGGCGCCCACATCGACCATGTGCGCCTTGCCTTCCTGGTCGAAATGCGTT
>JAYVST010000423.1:0-4405 GCA_043775255.1 Burkholderiales bacterium | reverse complement strand
GCGATGCTTGTAGGCGTGCAACAGGCGCAGGTCGGCCACTTCCACCGCGTTGGGCAGGGCGTAGAGCGGCCCGTTCCTGGTGTTCTGCGCGTAAGGCAGATCGTCGTTGCCCCAGTCGCAGGCATACTCGATGCCGCATTCGGTGAGCAGGTCGGGCGTGCTGAGCGACTGCGATTGCGCCGGCGACATCCAGCCCGTTACCGGTTGACCGGAGAGGCGGCGCAGGGTCTCGACCGACTCGTGCACCAGCTTGCGCTCGTCCTCGATTGCGACACCGCTGTGATGCAGGCGGCCCATGTCGACACCGTGAGCGACGATCTCGTAGCCGTGCTGGTTCAGATAACCGGTGAGGAACGGGTGGCGCTCGGCAACGCGCGAGTTCATCGGCACGCTGGCTTTGAGGCGGCGCTCGTTCAAGGCCTCGAAAATGCGGAAGCAGCCGACTCGGTTGCCGTAGTCGCGCAGGGTGTAGTTCCAGTAGTCCGGGTAGGCGCGCTCCATGCCGCCGGGCGCCATGAAGGGTTTGGTCTCCATGTCGAGCGGGAAGAACTGCAGGGCCGGCATGATCACCAGCGCGACGCGCGCGCCGTTCGGCCATGCCACCTTTTTTCGGGTGAACAGGTTGGAGTACTCGTAGCGTTCGTGGTCCATGCCGGGGCGACGCCACGGGTACTCCAGATAGCTCGGATCGACGGCCATGATCATTCCTCCTTACGCGCCCGCCATGCGCTGCTGGTGCGCGAGCGCCGCGTCATAGTGATTTTGCAGATACCAGTCGGCGATTTCGCGCCCGGTGGCCAGCCACACGCCGGCATGCCCGCAGATGTAGTCGAGCGCTTCACGCAAGGGTTCGACGCGATGCGGAAAGCCGATCATCCACGGGTGGATGGGTAGCGCCATCACGGTGCCGGAGCGCTCGCCTTCCTTGTAGAGCCGGTCGAACTGCGCGCAGATGAGTTTGGTGTACTCGCGCGGCGGCAGGCCGAGGATGTTCAAGCCGGTCCAGTCGTTGGTCTCGAGCGAATAGGGAATGCTTACCAGCCGGCCCGACTTCACCTTGACCGGCTGCGGCTGGTCGTCGATGAGCAGATCGAGGGTGTATTTCACGCCCGCGCGCACCAGGTTCTCCATCGTCTGCGGCGTATTCGAAAGCGCCGGCGAGAGCCAGCCGTCGAGCTTCTGGCCGGAGTACTTGAAGATGGTCGCCTTCACATCCTCGATCACCGACAGCTCCTGCTCCTCGCTCATGCCGTACAGATAGCGGGTGTTGTACACGCCATGCGAGAACAGCTCCCAGTCGCGCTCGGTGCAGGCTTTTGCGATCTCGGGCAGATGGTCGAACACCGCGACATTGAGCGAGATGCTGGCGCGAATCCGGTAGTCGTCCAACATTTCGGCCATGCGCCAGAAGCCTACGCGGTTGCCGTAGTCGCGGATGGTGTACATGGCGATGTCCGGCGCCGGGCGCGGATAGGCCGAGCGGCCCGGGCCTTGCGGCGGCATCAGTTCGTAGAACTCGACGTTGGGCGCCACCCAGAAGGCGACGCGCGCATTGTTGGGCCAGGTGATCTTCGGCCGGTCCACCCAGGGCGAATAGTAGTACAGGTCGGGGTCGGAAACACGACTCATGCGATGTCCTCCTGTTGTTTTGGTTTGAACCAGTCTCAGATGTTGAGCCGGTTGCCGCCATCGGCCACGCGCAGGCAGGCCACCTCGCGTTCGCTGCCGCCATAAGGGGCCAATCCTACCCGGCCCTCTGCGCAGCGGTCCTGTGCGAGGGGGCAGCGGCCGGCAAAGGCGCAGCCGGGCGGCAGGTCGAGCGGGCTGGGGATTTCGCCTTGCAGCAGGTGGCGATGCAGCGCCACCCTGGGGTCGGTCGGCAGGTGCGCGGAGAGCAGGGTCTGGGTGTAGGGGTGTTGCGGATCGTCGAACACCTGCGCGACCTTGCCGCTCTCGACCACCGAGCCCAGGTAGAGCACGATGACGCGGTCGGCCACTAAGCGCACCGTGCCCAGATCATGGGTGATGAAAAGGAACCCGGCCTGCGAGTCTGCCTTGAGCTCGGCTAACAGGTCGAGGATTTCGGCGCGCACCGATAGATCGAGCGAACTGGTGGGTTCGTCCAGCACCACCAGCTTGGGCGCGGTGGCGATCGCGCGGGCGATGGCCACGCGCTGCAGCTGGCCGCCGGAGAGTTGCGCGGGATGGCGTCCAAGCAGGCGCCGGTCGAGGCGCACCCGCCCTGCCAGCTGCGCTGCCGCTTCCGAGCGTTCGGACGGCGTCAGGCTGGTATGCAGCAGGAACGGTTCTTCGATCAGGGTGGCGATGCTCATGCGCGGATTGAGCGTGCCCCATGGGTCCTGGAACACCATCTGCATGCGCGCGCGCTGTGCGCGCAGCTCGCGCGCCGACAGCCGGGCCAGATCGCGCCCTTCGACTAACGCGCTGCCGGCGGTGGGCGGCTCCAGCCCTAGAACCAGGCGGCCGATGGTCGATTTGCCGGACCCGGATTCGCCCACCATGGCCACGGTTTCGCCGGCCGCGATGGTGAAGGAGACGCCGTTGACCGCATGCACCAGGCTGCCGCGCCGGGGGCCCGGGAAATGCTTGACCAGACCACGCGCCTCCAGCACGTTCATGCAGCCACCCCGCCACCCGACGCTTCGGGAAAATGGCAATGCGCGACATGGCCGGCGCCGAAGTCGGCCGCCGGCACCGTCTCCCTGCAGCGCGCCTGCGCGCGCGGGCAGCGCTCGGCATAGGCGCAGCCGGGCGGCAGGTTGTACAGGTCGGGCGGGGAACCGGCGCGGATTCTCGATTGCCCCAGCTTCACCCGGTCGGGTGCGCTGTCGATCAGGTTCTGCGTGTAGGGGTGGCGCGGCGCGCCGAATACGTCTTGCACCCGGCCGGACTCGATGATGCTGCCGGCGTACATCACTGCCATGCGGTCGCAGTAGTGCGCGACGATGCCGAGGTCATGGGTGATGATCATCGCGCCCAGGTTGCGCGCCGCCACCTGGGCGCGCAGCAGATCGAGGATTTGCGCCTGTACCGTGACATCGAGACCGGTGGTCGGCTCATCGGCGATCAGGAGCTTGGGTTCGTTGATCAACGCCATCGCGATCAGCACGCGCTGCGCCATGCCGCCGGAGAGTTCATGCGGCCAGGCCCGTGCGCGGCTGGCGCAATCGGCAATGCCGACGGCTTCGAGCAGCGCCAGCGCGCGTGCGCGTGCGGCTTCCGGCGTGGCCGGACGATGCGCCAGGTGCACGCGCGCGAGTTGGTCGCCGATGCGCGTCAATGGGTCGAGCGAGGTGCGCGGCGATTGCACCACCAGGGCGATCTCGCTGCCGCGCATGCGGTTCATTTCCGCTTCAGCCAGACCGACCAGTTCGCGGCCGTCGAAGCGGATCGAGCCGGCCACGATTTTCGCCGGCTCGCGCAACAGGCCCATCACCGATAGCGCGGTGAGCGACTTGCCCGCGCCGGTCTCGCCGATCAGGCCGAGGATTTCGCCGGCGCCAACCGCAAAGCCGACGCCGTTCAGGGCGCGCGCGGTGCGCACCCGATGCATGCGGTCGTGCGCGATGAAATGGGTGTGAAGATCGGCGACTTCGAGCAGACTCACGATCCTTGCCTCGGCTGTGTCGAGCCCGCAGCGCCGCGCTAACGCGCGCCGCTGTTGCGACGCGGATCGAGCAGTTCCTCGAGGCCGTCGCCCAGCATCGAAAAGCCGATGATCAGGACCACCAGAGCGACTCCGGGAAAAATCGCCACCCACCATTCGCCACTGACCATGTATTCGGAACCCTGGCGGATCATCGCGCCCCATTCCGGCGTGGGCGCCTGGATGCCGACGCCGATGAAGGCCAGGGTTGCGGTGACCCGCACCGCCCAGGCCATGCGGATCGGCACCTGCGCCATCGCGCCGCGCAGGCAGTTCGGCAGCAAATGCACGGCCAGGACCCGCCAGGTCGGGTTGCCGGCCGCCATTGCCGCCTCGGCTAAGCCCGAGCGGCGCAGCGCCAGCACCTCGGCGCGCACCACGCGCGCGAATAGCGGCACGTCGAGGATGGCGATCACCACCACCACGTTGAACAGGCTGGGGCCGGTGGCCGCCACGATCGCCAGCGCCAGGATGATCGAGGGAAACACGCGCAGGGCATCCATCACGCGCAGCGCGATCTCGTCGAACCAGCCGCCGCGGTAGCCTGCGTACAGGCCGATCGGAACGCCCAGGGCCATGCCCAGGAGCAGCACCGGCACAGCGATGCCGAAGGCGTAGCGGGCGCCGTAGAGCACACGCGAAAACACGTCCATGCCGTTGCCGTCGGTGCCGAACAGGAAACGCGCGGACGGGCCCTTGAGCACATCCTCGGCCGATACCGCGATCGCTCCATGCGGC
>JAYVST010000422.1:0-4071 GCA_043775255.1 Burkholderiales bacterium | reverse complement strand
CAGTTGTCCCAGATCAGGAGATCGCCGCGACGCCAGCGGTGGCGGTACTGGAATTGCGGCGCCGACACATGCCGAACCAGTTGCGCCAGCAAGGCGGCGCTTTCGTCGGCGGGCAGGCCCGCCAGCGCCATGGTCTGCGCGTCGTTGACGAACAGACAGGGGCGGCCGGTATGCGGATGGCGCCGCACCACCGGATGTTCGACATCCGGTGTCGCCGCTTTTTGTTCCGGCGTCAGGGGGGCGCGGGTGAGTTGCCCCATGCGGGCTTTCTTGTCCAGGTGATACGAAAAGCTGTTGATGCAGCGCATGCCGGCCAGACGCGACTTCATCTCCGCCGGCAACGCCTCGTAGGCCTTCCAGGTGCTGGTGAAGAGCGTGTCGCCGATGGGCTGGCCGTCACGCTGCGGAATTTCGATGCCGTAGAGCAGGGAATACATGTCGGGCAGGGCGAGATAGGCGCCATCCGAATGCCACAGAGATCCCGCATCGGAGATGCCGATGTATTCGCCGTCCTTGCGGATGTTGGAGACGATCAATACTTCCGGAAAACCGGGCACAGAGTAGCGTCCGTAGACCAGCGGGCGCAGGGTGCCGATGCCTGCCGCGAAAGCGCGCTGCGCCGCCGGCGATACCTGCTGGTCGCGCAGCACGACGACGGCGTGCCGATCGAGCGCTTCGCGCACGAACGCATACTCCGGGGCGCCCACCCCGCGTGCGACATCGATGCCCATGATTTCGGCGCCGATCGGGGCATCGAAGGGGATGGCGGATGGGTGGTTCTTGAGAGCCAAATCCATGTTTGGACCTTTTGCCCCGCTCCGGGCAAGACAGGCTGATTCGAAACCGGAGTCGAAGCTCCGCCACAGGCGGCAAGTTTATGCGATGTCGGCACCGCAGCAGGCGTGCACGCGGAAAAACACGGGGAATGCCTCGGGTGCAGCCCGTCAGCTTGCTCGAACATCAAGATGTTTTGATGCTAGCATCATGATGTTTTCAAACAGCGGAGGGAGCCGATGCGCACCACACTGACACTCGATGATGACGTTGCCGCCAGGCTTGTCGGGGCAAGCCGGACCAGCGGCAAGTCGTTCAAGGAGGTTGTCAACGCCACCTTGCGCCGCGGCCTGCTTGAAACGCGGTCGGCGCGGCAGGCGGAGCCGTTTGTCGTCAAGCCGCAATCGCTCGGCCGCATCAAGGCAGGTCTGACGCTTGACAAGATTTCGGCCGTGCTCGAAGAGGTCGACGGCGCCGCGCATCGCTGACAGCATGATTCTCATCGACGCCAATCTTCTGATTTACGCCTACCATGCGCAATCCGGAAACCACGTGGCCGCCAGGACCTGGCTGGAGAGCGTGTTGTCCGGTTCGGAAACGGTAGGCATGCCGTGGTTATCAATCCTCGCGTTTCTTCGCATCACTACGCATCCGCGGATCTACGAGCGACCGCTCGCAATGGCAAAGGCGCGGGATATCGTCGCAAGCTGGCTCGTACGCCCGCAGGTTCACACAATAGAGGCAGGTGCGAATTTTTTCGCGGTGTTGTCGACCTTGCTCGGTCCGGCACAGGTAAAGGGAGCGCTCGTCAGCGACGCGGCGCTTGCCGCCCTGGCGATCGAACATGGAGGGACGCTGCAAACGACGGACCGCGATTTTGCGCGCTTCCCGGGATTGAAATGGGTCAATCCCTTGGCGCGCTAGTCGGCGACTGGTCAAATGGCCGAGCATGCCCTTCTAGGACGACCTCGGTTTGGCGGATTTGCCGACACTATCCAGGAGCAGGAACACGATCCCCAAAACCAGCCCGGCGGCCGCGATGCCCAGCCCGTCGGCGAAGCTCCCGGTGCGGGTCGCGATCAGCCCCGCGACTGGCGGCGCGACAATCTGCGCCAAGCTGTAACCGATGGTCATCAGCGCGATCATCTCCGCGGTGCGCTGCGGCGCGCGCGAGCGTGCCTCGGCATTGGCAACGGTGACGATGCCCATGAAGGTGGCGCCGAGGATCACGCCGCTGGCGAGGAGCGCTACCGGTGTGGGCGACAGGACGGGCAGCATCACCCCAAAGGCCTGCAACGCGAACTGCGCGACCAGCGACGTGGTCGGACTGCTGCGCTGTGCGGCCCAGGCCCAGAACACGTTCGATGGAATCGCGGCGATGCCCAGCAGCATCCACGAAAGGGCGGCATAGGGCGCCGTGGCCGGGTTCTGCTTGGCGATCAGGGGCAGGAAGGTGCCGCTGACGATGAAGCCCCTGCCTGCGCATGTATAGGCGGCGATCAGCCAGCGCGCGCGGCGGGCCGGCTTGGCGCCCGCGCTCGCCGCCGACGAACCGGGCGTGCGCTGCGGCGGGCGTGCGCCGCGTCACCGTCGCCAACACCAGCAGAATCATCAGGGCGATCAGCGCGGCCGCATCCACCCACATGCCGCGCCAGCCGATGCGCAGCCATTCGAGCAGAAGGACCATCAGGCCGGAGAGGGTGATCCCGATGCCGACACCCGCATAGTGAATGTCGGCGGCGGCCGGCGCGTTGGCGCGCGCCAGCGCGTCGAGCACCAGGCTGAGGTGTAGATCATCGTCAGTGCGCTGGCCGCAGCCGGCAACAGGCAGAGTGGGGCTATTGCTTCCGATCGACACGTGCTTTTTAAGGACCGGATTGCAAGATGCTGCTAGATTCGAGTTCCGCGCCTTACTAAGTTTGCGCACTATCCATAGCTGGCAGTCCACACAACAAAGCTCCCAGGAATCCCTCATGCCCCTCCCCGCCACCCCGATCACGCGTGCCTTCGGCGCGCGCCTGCCCATCATCCAGGCGCCGATGGCCGGCGGCGCCACCACGCCGGAACTGGTGGCGGCGGTATGCGCGGCCGGCGGCATCGGCGCCTTCGCTGCCGCCACCCTCACGCCAGCCGCGATTGCCGAAGGCGCCGCGCGCATCCGCGAAATCACCGATCGGCCGTTCTGCATCAATCTCTTCGTGCTGCGCGACCCGCAGGTCGACCCGGCGGCGCTCGAACGCGCGCGCGCCTGGCTCGTCCCCATGCACGCGGAACTCGGCATCGCCCCGCCTGCGGTGCCGGCACGCTATTGCGAGGATCCGGCGGCGCAGTTCGAGGCCCTGCTTGAAGCCGCGCCGGCGCTGGCGAGCTTCGCCTTCGACGTGCTCGACGCGCGCCAGGTCGAGCGCCTCCATGCGCGTGGCTGCAAGGTGGCCGGCACAGCGACGAACGTCGCCGAAGCGCGTGCCTGGGAAGCCGCCGGCGCGGATTTCGTCTGTGCGCAGGGCATGGAGGCGGGCGGGCATCGCGGCACTTTTATCGGCAGCTACCAGGCCTCAATGATCGGCAGCATGGCCCTGGTACCGCAAGTCGTCGATGCGATCAAGGTGCCGGTGATCGCCGCCGGCGGCATCATGGACGGGCGCGGCATCGCCGCCGCGCTCATGCTCGGCGCTGCGGCCGCACAGATGGGCACGGCCTTTCTCGATTGCGCCGAATCCGGCATCCACAATGTGTGGAAACAGGCGATCCGTTCAGCCACCGACACCGCCACCCAGGTGACGCTGGCCTTTTCCGGGCGGATGGCGCGCGGCATCGAAAACGAATTCATGCGCCGGATGGCGGCGCACGCGAACGAGTTGCCCGCCTACCCGGTGCAGAACGCACTCACCGGCGCCATGCGCTCGGCGGCGGGGCAGGCCAATCTGCCGCAGTACATGAGTCTGTGGGCGGGGCAGGGCGTCGCGATGAGCCGCGGCTTGGCCGCAGCGGAATTGATGCAAAGGCTCGAGCGGGAACTGCGCGGCGCCCTGGAGAAAAGCCAAACCTGATGCTGCCGCGCCGACCCGGCGCGCTGCCGCCCGCGCTGCCGCTCCACCGGGCGCGTTACCGCTCCACCGGGCGCGTTACCGCCACCGATGCCGCTCAGCCCGGACCGCGCCCCTCGACCGCCGTGGTGAGCCACTTGCGGATGCGGTTGGCGTCGCCGACGCGCGAGAGCTTGCCCCAGGAGTCGAGCAGCACGAAGGTGAGCGCGCGCCCGCCGACCATGGCTTCCATGACCAGGCAGCGGCCGGC
>JAYVST010000421.1:0-4912 GCA_043775255.1 Burkholderiales bacterium | reverse complement strand
CGCGCAGGAGGTCACGTCCGTGCAGCGCCAGATCGCATTGGAGGTGAACCAGGACGTCATCAACAAGTTGCGCGAGCTCAAGATGGAAATCGTGCCGGTGCCCGACAAGAGCGCCTTCCAGAGCCGGATGCAGGCGGTCTACAAGGAGTTCGAGGGCAAGATCGGGCGCGACCTGATCCAGGCGGTGCAGGCCGGTCAGTGACCCTGTTGCGCCGCATCGATGGCGCGGTGGCACGCTGGGAGCGCGGTGCGGCGGTCCTGCTCCTGGCCGTCACGGTGGCCATTGTCGTCCTGCAGGTGTTCTTCCGCTATGTGCTCAACAGCTCGCTAAGCTGGTCGGAGGAGGCCGCGCGCTACCTGTTCATCTGGGCCGCGGTGCTGGGGTTCTCCAGCAGCGCCCAGACGGGCCGACTGTTCCGCTTCGAGATGATCGCGCTGCGCCTGCCCGCAGCCGGGCAGCGGGTCTGCGCGGCGCTGTTCGGGCTTGCGGGCGCGGCCTTTCTCTGGGCCCTCGTCGTCAACGGCGCCGACCTGGTCAGCAAGACGGTCTCGCAGACCTCGCCCGCCATGGGCATGCCGATGGCGCTGGCCTATGCGGCCCTGCCCGTGGGGGGCGTGCTGATCGCGCTGCATTTCGCGGCCGCGCTCACGGCCACTCCTGCTCCCACAGTCACTCCTGCCCCCGTAGCGGCTCATGCGCCCGTAGCGGCTCCCGTAGCCGTTGCTGATCGGGAACGCAGCGCGCCATGACGCTCGTCCTGGCGGCCTCGTTCCTCGTCCTGCTGCTGGCCAACGTGCCGATCGCCTTCACCCTCGGCGCCGCCGCCGTATTGGCGCTGTTGTGGGAAGGGAACATTCCCCTGCTGGTGGTGCCGCAGCGCATCTTCACCGGGGTGGATTCGTTTCCGCTCCTGGCCATTCCGCTGTTCATCATGGCGGGCGAACTGATGGAGCAAAGCGGCATCTCCGCGCGCCTGGTGCGCTTGGCGCAGGTGCTGGTCGGCTGGCTGCGCGGCGGCATCGGCATGTCGGTGGTGGTGACCGAGGTGTTCTTCTCGGGCATTTCGGGTTCGACCGTGGCCGACACCTCCGCCCTGGGGACGACGATGATTCCAGCCATGCGCCGTGCCGGTTACTCGGCGCCGCAGGCCGCAGCGATCGTCTCGGCCGCCTCCGGCATGGGCATCCTGATTCCGCCCTGCATCAACATGGTGGTCTACGGCATCATGGCCCACGTGTCCATCGCCGCATTGTTCGCCGCCGGCTTCCTGCCCGCTTTCGTGATGGCCGCCATGCTGATGCTGCAGCTTCATCTGCAGGCGCGGCGCGACCCCAAGCTCACGGTTTCGCCGCGACCGGGCCTGCGCTTGGCGACAGCGGCGGTCGGCGGCGCGATGATTCCGCTGTTGATGCCGATCATCATTTTCGGTGGCATCCTGGGCGGCATCTTTACCGCCACCGAGGCCGGCGCGGTGGCGGTGGTCTACGGCCTCATCGTCGGCGTGGTGGTCTACCGCGCCATCGATCTGAAGCGGCTCTACGCCATTCTGCTGGAGACCGCGCGCGTCTCCGGACAGGTGATGCTGCTGGTGGGCGTGGCGTCGCTGTTCGCCTGGATCCTGTCGAGCCAGCGGGTGCCGCAGGCGCT
Organism: Burkholderiales bacterium; assembly: GCA_043775255.1. GTDB lineage: Bacteria > Pseudomonadota > Gammaproteobacteria > Burkholderiales > JAEUOS01 > JAEUOS01. The sequence goes on along the minus strand of JAYVST010000421.1, from coordinate 3,264 downwards.
GGCCGCGGCGATTCAGGGCGTGGCTTCGGGCCCGGTGCTGTTCCTGCTCCTCACCATCGTGGTGATGCTCCTCCTGGGCGCGGTACTCGACGGATTGCCGGCGATGATCATGCTGGTGCCGGTGCTGTTGCCGATGGCGGCGCAGTTCAATGTCGATCCGCTGCATTTCGGCATCGTCATCATCGCCGTGATCGGCATCGGCCTGTTCCTGCCGCCGATCGGTCTCGGGCTGATCGTGGCCGCGGCGATCGCGCGGGTTTCGATCGGCGCAGTCGCGCGCCCCTTGTTTCCTTATCTTGCCACCATGCTGGGCACGCTTATGGTCATCACCTTCTGGCCGGAACTGACGCTGGTCGTGCCGCGCGTGCTGGGGCTGCGCTGACGGCAACGGCAATTCAGCGATCCTTCACACCACAACCGTGAGGAAGTCAATCATGTTGAAGTCTGCCCGGGTCATGGGCTTGTTGCTTGCCCTGCTGATCGGCGCCGCGCCGGTCGCCGCGCAGGTGGCCGGCTACCCTTCCAGGCCCGCGCGCATCGTCGTGCCCTTCCCGCCAGGCGGCAACACCGACCTGCTGGCGCGCCTGTTGGCCCAGAAGATGGGCGACGCCTGGGGCAAGCCGGTGGTGGTGGAGAATCGCCCCGGCGGCGGCGGCGCGATCGCCGCCGAAGCCGTCGCTCGCGCGGCGCCGGACGGCTATACGATGTTTCTCGGCACCAGCGGCGACATGTCGGTCAATCCGGGCCTGTTGAAAAAGCTGGCCTACGACCCCGAAAAGGATTTCGATCCGGTCGGGCTTCTCGGGGTGTCGCCCTTGTTGCTGACCACGCACCCCGCCTTTCCGGCGCGCTCGGTGAAGGAATTGATCGATGCGGCGAAGGCCAAGCCGGACAGCCTCTCGTACCTGACCGTGGGCGACGGCTCGGCCGCGCATCTGGCCGGCGAGATGTTCAAGAAGGCCACCGGTACCGCCATCGTGCATGTGCCATACAAAGGTGGTGCGCCGCAAGTGGCGGCATTGCTCGCCGGACAGGAGCCGCAGTTCGGCTTTGTCGTGATGGGCAGCGCGATCCCGCACCTTGCGACCGGCAAGCTGCGTGCGCTGGCCATCACGACTGCCAAGCGCGCCCGCGTGTTGCCCGATGTACCCGCGCTGGCCGAGCTGGGGCTGCCCGGCTACGACATCGCCAACTGGTTCGGGTCCTTCGTTCCTGCCGGCACGCCCAGAGACATCGTGGCCTTCCTCAATGCCGAGAACGCCCGCATCCTGAATTTGCCCGATGTCGCCACGCGCCTGGCCGACTTGGGCTTCGTGACCACGCTGTCTTCGCAGGAAGAACTGGCGCGTCATCTGACCTCCGAGATCGCCAAGTACCGCAAGGTGATCGCCGACGCGCGCATCGTGCAGCAGTAACCGGGGCTTGGCGCGCGGGTGGCCGACAGACAATCTGGCGCCATCGCGGCGCACCTACTCCCCGGCGCCGACGAACCCCACCGCGTTGTCTTCCGCCAGCAGCTCCGGCGCTGCGCCAAGGACGCGCTGCCCGCACGCTATTCCTCGCACACCCTGCCATCCACTGCGCCGGCGAACCCCAGCACCTGATGCGCACACAGCGCGGGGCGGATGTAGTGGATCATGTGGAACGGGGTGGGCAGGCCGACGAAGCGGATCTCGCGCACCTCCCTTTGCAGGAGTTTCTTCTGCTCGTCGTTCGATATCACCCCGCCGGCCGGATGCAGGCAGAGCACCGGCGCCGTGATCTTCGACAGCAGGGGCGTCACGTCAACGTCGAGCGCGATCTCCGCGATGCGCACCATCATGTCGACCCCGGCGGCGGCGATGCCCTGGTCGTACCAGTCGATGAAGGCCTGCGGCATGTCGGGCGGAAAGCGGGTGCTGCGGTTGGTTTCGGTCAGCCAGGCCTTGACGCCCATGCGGCGGATCGCCTCGGGCCATGACGGGTGGCCGCAGGCATAACCCTTGCGCGCGCCGTCGTTGATGAACACCGGCGCGGCGATCAGCGTGAGGGAGCGCAGCAGGTGCGGATAGGTGCCGGCGAAGGCCATGCCGATGGTGCCGCCGAAGGATTCGCCGCAATAGTGGACCGGCGCGTCGCCCAGGGCGGCGACGATGGCGCGCAGGTCGGCCAGGTATTGGTCGGTACTCAACTGCGTGGCGAGATCGAAGTTCCTGCCGGACCGGCCCAGGCCGCGCAGGTCCGGGCGCACCACCTTGTAGAAGCGGCTCAGGTAGGGCACCCACTGAAACCAGAACTGCGCGCTGCGACAGTAGCCGTGCTGCAGGATCAGGACCGGCGCGTTGGCCCAGGGGTCGGTGAAATCGTCGATCTCGTAGTTGAGGTCCGGCAGGCCGGTGCGCACCAAGGTTGGCATGTTCGGTTCTCCTCTTGAAACACGCGTCGCGTCATTCGGCCTTGGCGCCGCTCAACTTCACCATCTTTTCCCAGAGCGGTATTTCCGTCTGCAGCCGGTCCGCGAAGGCCTTCGCGCCCAGTGGCTCGGGTTCCACGCCGCCCGCCAGCAGACGCTCGCGAAACTCCGGCGCTGCGGCCATCTTCATCAGCGCCGCTTCGAGCTTGCCGATCACTTCGCCCGGCGTCGCGGCGGGCGCAAGCATGCCGTTCCATGAGACGAAGTCGAAGCCCGGCTGTCCGCCCTCGGCGATGGTGGGCACCTCGGGCAGGCTCAGCGAACGCGTCGCTCCGCTGACGCCGATCGCCTTGAGAGTCCCCGCACGAATGTGCGGCAGCGCGGTGGTGACGGCGGTAGTGGTCATGAACACTTCGCCGCTCATCACGTCGGTGAGCGCCTGCGCGCCGCTCTTGTAGGGAATATGCGTGACCTCGAGATTGGCCATCGAATTGAACAGGGCTGCGGGCAGCTGCGTGGTGCTGCCGCTGCCGGCCGACGAGTAGCTGAGCTTGCCGGGCCGCGCGCGCACGTAAACCACCAGCTCGGCCTGGTTGCTTACCGGTGCGGACTTCGCAACCACCAGTACCAACTGCGCGTTGCTCATGCGCATGACGGGCCTGAAGTCGCGGACGGTGTCGTAGGGCAAGTTCTTGTACAGGCTCTTGTTGATGTAGTGCGCCGGCGAAGTGAAAAGCAGCGTGTAGCCATCCGGATTCGCCTTGGCCACTGCCGCCGTGCCGATCTGGCCCGAGGCGCCCATGCGGTTGTCGACCGTGACGGCCACCTTGAACTGCTCGCCCAGGCCTCTGGCGACGAGGCGGGCGACATGG
>JAYVST010000420.1:0-6043 GCA_043775255.1 Burkholderiales bacterium | reverse complement strand
TCAGCGCGCCATCGCGATCAACACGCTGCAGGGCGCATGATCGATCAGGTTCTTGCCCAGCGAGCCGCGCCACCAGCGCTGCGCCCAGGTGTTGGCATGGCGATGGCCGACACAGATCAGGTCGACCTTGAGTTCCTTGGCGCGCGCGCAGATTTCGTCCACCGGTTCGCCATGGGCCACTTGTCCCTCGACGACATAGCCGCGCGTACGCAGGCTCGACAGCCCCTCTTCGAGAACGGCCTGGTAGCGTTGTCGCTCCTGGTCGTAGTTGTCCTCGATGATCATGCCTTCAGCCACCATGATGCCGGCGTAGGAGGGGATGACCGCCATTAGGTCAACCTTGGCGTTGAGCAGAACAGCGAGGTCGCCGCACTCGAACAAGGCCTTGCGGCCTTCATCCGAACCGTCGTATGCGAGCAGGATGCGCTTGTACATGTCGACCTCCGAGGTCTTGATCTTGGAAAATCAGTGTACATGTTTCGAATCCAGCGGGAGGATCAGGGTAAACCATCGGTTGATTCAGGTTGGCGGTCACGCGCGTCAGAGCCTGCGCACGGCTTTGAAGCGCTCGAGGGTTCGGAGTCGGGCCAGGCCGTGGTCGATGATCGGGAACGGATAGTTTGCGCCCAACTGCACGCCGGCGCCTGCCAGTTCCAGCGGCTTGGCCAGCCAGGGCGCGTGAATGGCGCGATCCGGTAGCCCGGCGATTTCCGGCAGGTAGCGGCGGATGAATTTGCCGTGCGGGTCAAAACGCTCGGACTGAGTCACCGGATTGAATATGCGGAAGTAGGGCTGGGCGTCGCAACCGGTGGAGGCGGCCCATTGCCATCCGCCGTTGTTCGCGGCCAGGTCGAAGTCGTTGAGATTGTCGGCGAAGTAGCGCTCGCCGCGACGCCAGTCCACACCTAGGTCCTTGGTGAGAAAGGAGGCCACCACCATGCGCAACCGGTTGTGCATGTAGCCGGTCTGGTTGATTTGCCGCATGGCGGCATCCACCAGCGGGTAGCCGGTACGTGCCTCGCACCAGGCGCTGAACAGGGCTTCGGCCTGTTCGCTACTCTCCCATTTCAGCGCGTCATATTCCGGGCGAAACGTGCTTCCGACCACATGCGGATTGTTGTGCAGGATATGAAAGTAGAAGTCGCGCCAGATCAGCTCCGAGAGCCATATTTCGGCGCCGCGTCCGCCCGCGAATTGCGCATTGCCCTGCCATGCCCGCCATGCTTCGCGGGCCAGGCTGCGGATTGAAATCGTGCCGAAGCGCAGGTGCACCGAAAGATACGAAGGCCCTTTCACGGCGGGGAAATCGCGCGTGTCGGCGTAGTCCGCCATACGGTGCGCAAATTCATCGAACAGCAGTTCGGCCCCGCGCGCTCCTGGAATGATGCCGAGCGACGACAGGTTGGTCGCTGCGAATCCCAGCTTGGCAAGCGTATGAACGCCCCTCGGTTCGGGGGGCGGCTTGAGCGCATGCGCGTATTTCCGCACCGGATAGCTCTTGAGAAAAAACGAGTCAAGCTTGCGCAGCCAGGCGTTCTTGTAGGGCGTGAAAACGGAATAGAAACCGCCCGTGCCGGTCAGTATTTCGCTCTTCTCGAAAATCACCTGGTCCTTGTAGCTGCGCAATTCGATGCCCAACCCCTGCAGGGCGGCTTCGACGTCGGCGTCCCGGCGCAGCGCCTGCGGCTCGTAGTCATGGTTGGCGTACACCGTGTTGGCGCCGAGTCTTGCTGCAAGCGCGGGTATGGCCTCCTGCGGCCGGCCGACCATGACCACCAGACCGCCACCGAGATTTTCGAGTTCGGCCTTGAGTTCGACTACGGACTCGCGGATGAATTCGACGCGTCGGTCATGCTTCGACGGCAACGCACCGAGAATGTCGGTATCGAACACGAAGACGCAAAACACCCGGCCGCCAGCCTTGAGGGCGCGATACAGCGCGGCATTGTCGTCCACGCGCAGGTCGCGCCTGAACCAGAAAAGCGAGGTTTCATGGGTCATGGATCATGGGAGCAGGCGCGGGGCGACGGCTGCGGCAGCGCGGAACGGCAAACGAGAAGGATTGTACGTCGCCATCCGCCTGGCGCTACAATCGACAGATGGCTACGCGCAACAAGATGCCGCCCGACTATGAGGCGCCGAATTTCACCGATCACTTCCTGATCGCCATGCCCTCGCTGGGCGAGTCGGTTTTCGGCAAGACCGTGACTTATGTTTGCGAACACAATGAGCAGGGCGCGCTTGGCATCGTTGTCAACCGGCCGCTCGACATCAAGCTGGAAACCCTGTTTTCGCAGGTGGACATCAGGCTTGAAGTCGAAAGCATGAAAGCTGCCCCGGTATTCTTTGGCGGCCCGGTACAGACCGACCGCGGCTTTGTCCTGCATCGCCCGCTGGGGGGATGGGCTTCGACATTAAAGGTGACCGACGAAATCGGCCTCACCACGTCTAAAGACATCCTGCAGGCGGTGGGCCTTGGGCACGGACCGGACGACATCATCATGACCCTGGGCTACGCCGGCTGGTCGGCAGGCCAGCTGGAGAGCGAAATCGCGCAAAACGCGTGGCTGACCGTCGCCGCCGACCCGCAGGTGATGTTCGATCTTCCAATCGAGCGCCGTCTCGAAGCCGCGATGGGACTGATCGGCGCGAGTTTCGCCAACCTGATGGACGTGGCCGGACACGCCTGACCGCCGTGGCGGCGCAGACGGTACTCGCGTTCGATTTCGGCTTGCAGCGCACCGGTGTGGCGCTCGGCAACACGCTGACCGGCGGTGCGCGTCCGCTCGAAACCATTGAGGCTGGGGAGAACAAGCGCCGCTTCGAGCGTATCGGGCGCCTGATCGAGGAATGGCGCCCCGACCTTCTGGTGTTGGGCCTGCCGCTGGGCAACGATGGCGGTGAGACGCCGATGTCGAAACGCGTGCGCCGCTTCGGGCAACAACTGGGGGGGCGCTTCGGTTTGCCGGTAAAATTCGTCGATGAGCGGTTTTCGTCCGCCGTGGCCGAGGACGCGATCAAGCCCGGCCGGAGCGGGAAGGCTCTGGTGGACGCTGCGGCGGCCGCCGTCATCCTGCAAGCCTGGCTGGATCAGCAAACGTGACCCCTGACGAGATTCCCGACGCCCAAGCGCTGGTCAAGCGCCTTCTGGACCTGATCCGCCCGATAGCGCAAGCGCAAACGGTGATGATAGGCGTGCACACCGGCGGCGCCTGGATCGCCGAACAGCTGCATTCGGCGCTCGGACTGACCACCCCGCTCGGATTTCTCGACATTTCGTTCTATCGCGATGATTTCGCGCGTGTCGGGCTCAATCCGCAGGTGAAGAAGTCGACCATTCCACTCGACATCGAGGACGCTTCCATCATCCTGGTTGACGATGTTCTGTACACCGGCCGCACCGTGCGCGCCGCGATGAACGAATTGTTCGACTACGGCCGCCCGAAGCGCATCGACCTGGCTGTTCTGGCCGACCGTGGCGGGCGCGAGCTGCCGGTGGCCGCAAGGTTCGTGGGCACTACCGTGAGCCTCGCCGAACGCCAAAGCCTCAACCTCACGCGCAACGATGCGGGGCGGCTGCGCTTCGCGCTGGTCGAAAAGAACGATGCCTCCTGAAACCTTCCGCCCGGGCATGCCGTCCCCGCTCGACGTAGCGCAAACATTTTAGACAGCCGTGGCCAGCAATCCCCAACTCAATTCCAAGGGCGAACTGACGCATCTGCTTTCCATCGAGGGCCTGCCCCGCGCGGTGATCGAGAACATCCTTTCCACCGCCGATGCCTTCGCGTCGGTGGGCGATCGCGAGGTCAAGAAAGTTCCGCTCCTGCGCGGCAAGTCGGTGTTCAACCTGTTTTTCGAGAACTCGACGCGCACTCGCACCACATTCGAGATCGCCGCCAAGCGGCTCTCCGCGGATGTGATCAACCTCAACATCAATGCGTCCTCCACCGCCAAGGGCGAATCGCTGCTCGACACGGTCGACAACCTGGCGGCGATGCAGGCGGACATGTTCGTCGTGCGCCATGCCTCTTCCGGCGCGCCCTACCTGATCGCAGAGCACCTCAACCGCACGGGCGCGCGCCACATCCATGTGGTCAACGCCGGCGACGGGCGCCATGCGCACCCGACCCAGGGCCTGCTCGACATGTACACCATCCGCCACTACAAGAAGGATTTCAGCGGACTCGTCGTGGCGATCGTCGGCGACATTCTGCATTCGCGGGTGGCGCGCTCCGACATCCACGCGCTCACCACCCTGGGCGCGGCGCAGGTGCGGGTGATCGGCCCGCGCACCCTGCTGCCCAGTTTTGTCGAGAGCCTGGGCGTGCGCGTGTTCCACGACATGGGCGAAGGATTGAAAGACGTCGATGTGGTCATCATGCTGCGCCTGCAGAGCGAGCGCATGCGCGGCGCGCTCCTGCCGTCGGCACACGAGTTCTACAAGAGCTACGGCTTGACACCGGAAAAGCTGTCGCGCGCCAAGCCGGACGCTATCGTCATGCATCCGGGGCCGATGAACCGAGGGGTGGAAATCGATTCCGCGGTGGCCGATGGCGGCCAGGCGGTGATCCTGCCGCAGGTGACCTTCGGCATCGCCGTACGCATGGCCGTCATGAGCATCGTGGCGGGGAATTGACATGAGCGCCATGCGCACGGCGATCCTGGGCGGCCACCTGATCGATCCGGCCGGCGGTCGCGATGGCCCGGCCGGTGTCTATATTGAAGGTGAAAAAATCGTCGCACTCGGCCGAGCGCCGACCGGCTTCCGTCCCGACACCACCATCGACGCCGGCGGCTTGGTGGTGGCGCCGGGGTTTGTCGACCTGTGCGCGCGCCTGCGCGAACCGGGGGCCGAATTCAAAAACGCGCTGGCATCCGAAATGCACGCCGCCGTGGCCGGCGGCATTACCAGCCTGGTGTGCGCGCCCGACACCGATCCGGTCCTCGACGAACCCGGCTTGGTCGAAATGCTGCGCTATCGCGCCAAGAACCTGCGCGGGCCGCGGGTGTTTCCCGCCGGCGCGCTTACCGAGGGTTTGAAGGGTGAGCGCCTGACCGAGATGGTGGAGTTGCGCGAACACGGCTGCGTCGCCTTTTCCCAGGCCGATGCGCCGCTGCACGATACCCAGGTCATGTTGCGTGCAATGCAGTACGCCGCCACCTACGGATTTGTGGTCATCTTGCGGCCCGACGATGCCTGGCTTTCAAAGGATGGCATGGCGCATGAGGGGCAAGTGGCCGCCCGGCTAGGCTTGACGCCGATCCCGGCCGAGGCCGAGACCATCGGCCTCTTGCGCATCCTGGAACTCGCGCGCGCCACGCGTGCGCGCGTGCATGTGGCGCGCCTGTCGACGGCACGCTCGGTCGACCTGATGCGCGCGGCCAAGGCCGAGGGCCTGACGGTCACCTGCGATATCGCGGTCCACCACGCGCACCTGACTGAAATGGACATCGGTTTTTTCGATCCGCAGTGCCGCGTGGTGCCGCCGTTTCGCTCGCAACGCGACCGCGACGGGCTGCGCGCGGCGCTCAAGGATGGCACCATCGACGCGGTGTGTTCCGACCATGCCCCGGTGGACGAGGACGACAAGGCGCTTCCGTTCGGCGAAGCCGAACCCGGCGTCACCGCAGTGGAACTGCTGCTGCCGCTGTTGCTCAAGTGGGCCGCAGAAGAAGGCGTGTCGCGAGCGCATGCCATGCGCCTGATCACCAGCGGACCGGCGGATGCGCTGGGCCTGCCCTACGGACGCCTGGTGCCGGGCGGTCCGGCGGATATCGCGCTTATCGCGGCTGAGCGCACCTGGAAAGTCACGCCGGCGGCCCTCGTGTCGCAAGGCAAGAACACGCCTTTCGCCGGCTACGAACTGGCCGGGCGGGTGGTGCGCACGCTGGTGGCCGGCGTGGTTGTCCACTCCGAGTGAGCCGGCCGACGTCGATTCTGACCCGCGCCTGGCGCCTTTCGCGCATGGTGGCCCACATCGCGCGTGGCTTCGCAATCCTGGCCTGGACGTTTCCGCGTGCGACCCGCAAGCGCCGCGACCAG
>JAYVST010000419.1:0-2905 GCA_043775255.1 Burkholderiales bacterium | reverse complement strand
TGCGCCTGCCACCGGCGGAATTGCCGGCGCAACGGGTGCGCCTGCGGGCACAGCTGGAGGAACTCAAACTTGCTGCCGATACCGACGCCCTCAAAGCGGAACTCGACCGTGCGGCCAAGGCGTACCGGACGGCCGCCAAAGCGCTTTCGGCCGGACGCGCGAAAACGGCTGCCGGGTTGTCGCGCCAGGTGAGCGAAGCAATGCAGGAACTGGCCCTGGCCGGCGGGAAATTTGAAGTGCGTCTGGAACCGCTTGAAGAGGCTGCCGCCCACGGGATGGAACAGGTCGAATTCCTCGTGGCGGGCCACGCCGGGGTGGAGCCACGGCCGCTGGCGCGGGTTGCCTCCGGAGGCGAGCTCTCGCGCATCGCGCTGGCCATCCAGGTCATCACCAGCCGCGCCGCGCAAGTCCCGACCCTGATTTTCGACGAGGTCGATGCCGGAATCGGCGGCGCCGTGGCCGAAAAGGTGGGGCGGCAGTTGCGCGAGCTCGCGCGCGAGCGGCAGGTTCTGTGCGTGACGCATCTAGCGCAGGTAGCCGCACGCGGCGACAACCACTGGCAGGTCGCCAAACAGTCCAGCGGCGGGGTTACCTTGTCCACTGTGGTCGCCCTGGAGCGCTCCGGACGCATCGAGGAGATCGCTCGCATGCTGGGTGGCTCGGAGATCACCGCCACCACGCGCAAGGCGGCGCGCGAAATGCTGGCGGCGTAGCAAGCCTGTCTTGGATGCACGGATTCTTGCTAAAATCTTAGGTCTAGCCGCTTTAGCTCAGTTGGTAGAGCAACGCACTCGTAACGCGTAGGTCGTCTGTTCGATTCAGACAAGCGGCACCAGGTTCGATCGGTCGGCCCGGTGCGCGAGCGCCGGGCCGTTTTTGTATCCGGTGTCCGGCCATCAACATGCCCAATCCTGCGGTCCCGCCCGATCTGCGGCGCGAACGAGCGCTCTTGTGGCTGCTCGCCGGCCTCCAGTTCACCCACCTGCCGCGTACCGGACTGCCGCTGCTGCTCGTCGTCTCTACCCTGTTCATGGTGCTGATGTCGGGGCGTTTCATTCCACTGATGCCGTTGGTCACCACCTGCGTCGAGCCGCGCGTGCGCGGCGCGTTCATGAGATTGTCCTCCGCGGCGCAAAATCTGGCTGCCGGCTTAGCGTCGCTCGGTGCGGGCGCGCTGATCGGGCATTCAGCGGACGGGTCACTGACCGGATTCGGCAGCGTCGGATTTTTCGCCGCAGGCCTGACCGTCGTCTGCGTCCTGATCGCGCGGCGCCTGCGGCCGGCAGTCGCGCCGACGCTACTGACTGCGCCGGCCTGATGGTCACACGCACATGATCTGGGAAGTCGGCACGCTTGCAAAGCTGGTGATCTTGCCGCCGATAGGCCTGGGCTGGCTGCTGCTGATTGCGCTTTGGCAGATGCGGCGCCGGCCGCAGGTAGCGCGTTGGCTGATTTGGTTGACCTTCGGCGTCGGCCTTTGCATGGCCACGCCCCTGGTTGCGCATTGGCTTGGCAAGCTGGTGGTCGTGCCGGCTGCGGACGCGTCTTATCACCGGGCACAGGCCATCGTCGTGCTTGGCGGTGGACGCGGCCTGGTCTGGGACGCACACCAGGAGACTGTGATGGACGCGTATCCAAACGCCTTCACGCTTGAGCGGATTCACGCCGGGGCCCGCCTGGCGCGACGTACCGGTCTGCCGCTTCTGGTCACGGCCGGCAAACCCGACGGCCACGACCCCACCGAGGCCGAAGTGATGCGGCGCGTGCTCGAAGGTGAATGGGGCGTGAAGGTGCGCTGGATCGAGGATCGTTCACGCAACACGGCGGAAAATGCCGACTTCACAGCGCAAATCCTGCTGCCTCAGGGCATTCGGACGGTGGTTCTGGTGACCTCCGGCTTTCACCTGCGCCGCGCGATGACCTTGTTCGCGCAGACAGGCCTGGAGGCCTTGCCTCACCCGGTGCCGCCGGTGGGCCCGTCCGGACCGCTGGAATCGCGCGATTTCCTGCCGAACGCACAATCCCTGATGCGCAGTCACTACGCCATGCATGAACTTTTGGGCCTGGCTTACAGCATGTTGCGCGCGCGACCGACACCTTCTGCCACGGTCGGGAACTGAAAGCGCACGCGCAGTTCCCGCTTGATCCGGCGATTGTCCAGGCGGCGTGACTCGCGCATGAACGACATCAGCATCGGTGTCACCCGGCCGGCGATTTCCGCGCGGGTCATGCGTGGCGGCGCCGGCAGACCGAACGCGCGCGCGACCAGATCGAAATAGTCGCCCATCTTCAGATCGCTGTCGTCGTTGCAATTGTAGATACGCTGACGCGGGGCCCTGCGGCGGGCGGTGCGCCATAGCGCCTGGACGGCGATGGCGGCCAAGTCGGCGGCATGGACGTGATTGGTCCATGAATCTTCCGCTGCCACGAGCGCAGGCGTGCCGGCGCGCAAGCGGTCCAGCGGCAGGCGATTTTCCGCGTAGATGCCGGGCACGCGCAGTATCACCAGGCGAAAGGCGCCGCGTCGTGCTGCCCGGCCGAGCGCGCGTTCCGCATCGGCGCGGCGGCGCGCGCGCGCGTTTTGTGGCGACAAGTGCCTGGCTTCGGTGGCGCGTTCGCCGCCGCAGTCGCCATAGACGCCGCTGGTGCCGAGATAGACCACGGTGCGTGATAAAATTTTGTGGTCGCGTGCGTGTTGTTTGAGTTGTCGTCCGATGGCGCGCAGAAGATTGCGGGTGCGCAGGTCGCGCGATCCCGACGGTTGCGGCGGCGCGCAGTGCAGCATCCATTCCCAGTCGCTCGGCAGGCGCCTGAGCGTTCCCGGCTTGTCGAGGTCCGCAAACACCGCTTGAGCACCCAGACGCCGAAGCTGTGCCCGGTTGGCGGCGGTGGACGTTACCGCCGT
>JAYVST010000418.1:0-3440 GCA_043775255.1 Burkholderiales bacterium | reverse complement strand
TGGCAAGGCCGAAGAAGCCAGGGCCTCCACCACCGATGCCGACGCCAGCGTGATGAAGATGGCCGACGGCGGCTTCCGCCCGGCCTACAACACCCAGTTTGCCACCGACTGCGAAGCGCAGGTCATCGTGGGCGTCGACGTGGTCACTGCCGGCAGCGACATGGCGCAGCTCGTGCCGATGGTCGATCAGGTCGAGCAACGCTGTGGCCAAGTCCCCGAGCAATGGCTGGTCGACGGTGGCTACGTGGCACACGAGCAGATTGAATCGGTAGATGGCAAGACAGTCGTGTACGGCCCGGTGCCCGAAGCGCGCGCGAAGAAGGACAAGCAGGGCAACAAGATCGAAGCACCGCAGCAGGACAAACATGCCCCCAAGCCCGGTGACAGCCCTGCGGTCGTGGGCTGGCGCACCCGCATGGGCCAGCCCGAAGCACAGACCCTCTATCGCGACCGTGCGGCCACTGCCGAATGCGTCAACGCGCTGGCGCGCAATCGGGGCCTTCTACGGATGCCGGTGCGCGGCTTGCCCAAGGTGCGCTGCGTCGCACTGCTCTATGCGCTGGCCCAAATGGCCGATAACAACTCTGCCTGCGCCAAGACCGTTTGGGTGGCCTCTTCCTGCAAATCCGGCGGGAGCCGTATTTGTCGAGGATGCGCTTGACCATAACTTTGATTCCGGCCGCGTGCGCTTATCGCGCAGGGACCAGTCGATAGTGATGCTATTGCGTAACCCCACGCAACCGGCCGGCCAACACCACCTCGCCAAACCAATCTCGCACCGCAACCATGATCGTGCCGACATTGCGCCAGGCACGCGGACGATCGATCTCGCCTTTCGGGTCAAAGCGCCGCCAGCCCTCGCACGAACTGCCCAAAACTGCCTGAGGTGTTCCGGGCCGGATTCATGTGCTTCGCCATTTCCCGGGCCACTTCGATCTTCGGCAATCCCCCGCCGAAATACCCGGCCTGCCGCAAAACCCGCTCCAGCGCTTCCCACGTGCCGCCGACGATGGCGTCGGCATCTCGATATCGCGCCCTTGCGCCGAGCGTCGGCGAAACACCGGGATACGCCGCCACCAACGCCTGAATGTCGCCGAAGAACCATGCCTCCAGTTCCTCAACCGCGATCCTGTTCAATACGACAAAAGCCCCTCGTTTGGGATTGGTCTTGGTCGCCAACCCGGCAGCCGCCGTCGCAGCTTCCAATTTCGCTTTGAGCTTCTTGCAGTCTTCGCGGTCTTCATCAACCAGCACCACAATTTTGTAGTCGTCGGAGATCCAGTTGCGATAGCCCCTGAGACGCGGCTTGAGATTGAGGAGCAAATCGCGCTTGCCCTGAAAAACGATAAAGCTCCATGTAGCGTTAGCAGGCAGCAGTTTGTGCACAATCCCTTGCAGGAACGCCTCCGCGGACGGTTCTTCGAGGAAGAATTCAATGTGCATGGGTCAGCGGGCATTTGGTTTCTTGGCCGCCGGTGGGCGCTTTTCGGCCCCGGCATTGCTGAGCGGATCGCCCACCTCGAAATGCCCTTCCATCCATAGCTGCCCGAGCTGCGCGCCTTCCGCCATGAATTCCTCGATGCCACGCATCTCGGAGACCCTGCGGGCTTGCGTAAAACCTTCCACGGTCCGATACAGCACCCACGCTTCATCGGGGCGCAACGCATTGAGGAAGAATGGCGAATGCGTGGTGACCATCAACTGCGCCGAAGCCGCCGCGTTGCGGCACTCCTCGGCCAATTCGGGCAAGAGTCGCGGATGCAACTGGTTTTCCGGTTCCTCGATACCAATCAACGGTGGTGGATCAGGGTCGTAGAGGAGCGTGAGGTAGGCCAGCATTTTCAGCGTACCGTCGGAAACGAATTTCGCCATCACCGGCCGCTCGAAGGGAGCGTCTTTCACCTGCAGCAGCAGCCGCCCATCCGGCATCACGTCCGCATCCACCTTCTCTAAGCGTGGCACGCGTTTGGTGAGTTTGGTCAATATTTCGTTGAGCCTGTCCTCGTGCTGCTCTTTCAGGTACTGGATCACGTTGGGCAAATTGTCCCCACTGGAGCTGAGCCGCTCCTGCGGCCCGGCGGCGGGAACGCCACGCGTGTTGTCGGCCGACAGATAGGACAAATACCACCCGGATATGAATCGACGCAGCGCACCAACCCGCGGATGCTTGGCCAGCTGGCCGAGCGTATTGACCGCCAGCAATTCCCTGGAGTCCAGCGTTTCGGGCGTACGGGTATCGTCCTCATCCGGCAACTCACCGGTTGCGACCTCACCCACGCCTCTCGAAAAATCCAAAAATCGAAACGGCTGCCCCTGCGAACCGCGCTTCCAACTCAGGTATTCGCGCGCGACGAAAGGCCCCTTCGGGTCTTCGTCGATCTCCAGGTGGTAAGTGATGAGAGGGGTTTTCTTCTTCTCCCGGTACTTCACCTCGAACGTGATCGGTCCATCGACACCCCTGGTACGAAGCTCCTTGAACCGCCCGCGCTTGTCCCACGCCTTGCGCAGGCCCAACCCGAAACTCTCCGCGAGAAACGCGAAGACATCGAAAATGGTCGACTTTCCGCTGCCATTCGGGCCAAGAAAGACCGTCAACGGGGTCAGATTCTTGAGTTCAATCTGCCGCAACGCGCGGTAATTGCTGACGCTGAGAAATTCGATGCGGGGACGGTCCACTTGGCGTGAGGTCATGGTTTCATTCAAGGCAGCCAGCGCGGGCGAGCCGTCATTATTCACTAAAAGCTCGTCGCTCCATTGTCACTGACGCGTCAGGCAAGGCCCAGGGGCGCGGCCTCGATTCCTTTTGAAGAAAACCACAATGCCATCCGCAACGTGTGTACATCACTAAGCAGGCTAAATAAGCCAACTACTACTTGAGCGCACGAACACGCAACTACCAAGACGATTGTCGGAGATGTACTTGAGGAAGATCAGGCCGAGCACAACATGCTTGTACTCGGCCGCGTCCATGTAGTTGCGCAGCTGGTCGGCGGTGAGCCAGAGTTTGGCTTCGAAACCGGGGTTGGCGGCGCTGGCGCCACTTTGCCTTGCAGTCTTGCCATGAGGCGATCTCCCTGCCGATGAAGCCGGAACCCTGCGCCACGGTCACAAGCCGCGCGTGGCTACCCGCCCACGGTCTTGAGATTTTTCAATTCCGGAAACATGCGAAAACCGCATGCGCCGATCAGTACCGTGGCCACGCCGCCGGCGACCACCGCGAACATCGGATTGGTCAGGGCGGCGAGCAGCCCCGATTCCACCGCCCCCAGTTCGTTCGACGAGCTGATGAACACCCGGTTTACCGCCGCCACCCGGCCGCGCAGCTCGTCCGGTGTCTGGAGCTGCACGGCAGTCTGGCGAATCACGGCTCCGACATTGTCGGCGGCACCCAGCACGACCAGTGCAAGCAGGGACAACCAGAACCACTGTGACAGGCCGAA
>JAYVST010000417.1:0-14972 GCA_043775255.1 Burkholderiales bacterium | reverse complement strand
AGCGCGGTGACTGCATAGCGCAGCGGCGAGTTGGGTGCCAGCACCCCGAAGTAGCGATGCCGATGTTTGCGCGGTGGCGGAATCAGCGCCGCCAGCCGGCCCTGCAATTGCATCGGTGTTGGTATCAGGCTGACGCTGCCACCCGTGCCGGGCTTGCTGCTCTCGTAGACCTTGTGACGAAGCAGATCGTGTACGCAGCCCCTTCGCGCACCAACCGGTCGAGGGTCGGCGTATGCATCCACGGTGCGCCGAGCGCGGCGATCATATCCGCACGCTGCTGGTCGGTGACGATGAGGATGATGTTGGGTCCGGGAGTCATGCTTTCATAGTACTTTTCGCCGGGGGCGCCAACCACCACCACCACCCCCAGCACCACCAGCAGCAGACACACCCGCGGAAACGCCGTCGCGGGAACCGCGGCCTGCCCGTCGCTTGACAATTGACCGGCGCGCCGCCTAGTATTTGCTTGAATCCATTGAATGGACTGTTTCATTCCAATGATTGCACACGTCGGGCGGGATGCGGAAGCGGCGAAATCGCCTGTGATCAAGGCCCTGCGGCTGCTGACATACGTCGCGCAATGCGACGAGCCGGTGATGCTCGCCGACCTGAGCCGCGCGGTGCAACTGCCGAAACCCACGAGCCATCGCCTGGCGTTGATGCTCGAGCGCGCCGGGTACGTGCGCAAGGATCCGCTCACGCTGCGCTACTCCATCGGACCCAGGTTCGAGGATATCGCGCTCTCGGGCCTGCGCAACGGCGGCGCCGCCGACGGGCGCCGCTTTCTCATGGACGCGCTGGCCAGGCGGGTCGGCGCGCGGGTGAATTTCGCAGTGATGCGCGCAGGCGAATTGCTTTTCGTCACCTGGGTCGAGTCGTCCTCCGCGATCCGCGTCGACATCAGCCCCGACCTGCAGATTCCGGTGCACTGCAGCGCCAGCGGCAAGCTGCTGCTCGCCTATGCGAAGGACGAGGTCCGCGAGCGCTTCTTGCGCAGTGCGCCGTTTCGCGCCAATACCCCGAATTCCATCACCACGGCCCGCCGCTTGCGTCTGGAGTTCGCGCGCATCTGCGGCCAGGACTACTCGGAGGACCGCGAAGAGCTGATTCCCGGCGTGAACTGCCTGGCCGTGCCGGTTCGCAACACCGCCGGCGAGGTCGTCGCGGGGATCGCGATCATGGCGCCGGTGGCGATGCTGCCCCTGACGGCCGCGCGCGCTTTTCTGCCGGAACTGCGCGCCTGCGCGGATGCGATCGCCGCCGACATGGCGCGCAACATCCAGCCGGCGGCGGCCGTGGGCGCGCATGCAAGGCGACGGTCCGGCGCGACCGGGAAACGCAAGTCGTGATGCAAGTCGTGATGGGCGCCCTCACGCGGGTGCTGCCGTGGGCGGTGGTCATTCTGCTCTGGTACCTCGTACCCGCGACCGGCCTGGTCAACCCGGCGCTGGTGCCGACGCCGTGGCAAGTGCTGCTGCAATTCTGGGAACACATGACGGTCAAGCACCTGTGGCTGGACATGCTGATGTCCTTCATGCGCGTCGGCATCGGGCTTGTGTTCGGCATTGCCGTCGCGGTCCCGGTCGGATTCCTGCTCGGCTGGTACCGGCCGGCGCGCACCCTCATCGACCCCCTGGTCAATTTTTTCCGCGCGCTGCCGCCGATCGCGCTGATTCCGCTGGTCATCGTCTACTTCGGCATCGACGAACTGGCCAAGGCGGTGATGCTGTTCTGGGCCGCGTTCTTTTCCGGCGTGATCGTCATGTACGAAGGCATCGTGCAGACCAACCCCCTCTACGTGCGGGTCGCGCGCACCCTCGGCGCCACCGACGGCGAGATCTTCAGGCACGTGATCATCCCGCTTGCGGTCCCGCACGTGCTCACCGCGCTGCGGGTGGCGCTCGGCGTGTCATGGGCGACCCTGGTCGCGTCCGAATTGATCGCCGCGCAGCGCGGACTCGGCGCGGTGATCCAGAACGCCTCCAACTACTTCCAGATCGATGTCATCTACATGGGCATCATCTGCATCGGCATCATCGCCCTCGCCATGGACCGGCTGCTGCGCGCGGTCACCGCGCGCGTGCTGGTCTGGCAGGAAAGGATCGTTGCATGAGCACGAAGCCGCGCATCGTCCTCGACCGCGTGCGCAAGGAGTTCGACGCCGAGGACGGCCGACTCCTGGTCGTCGACGATGTCTCGCTCACCATCGACGATGGCGAGTTTGTCTCGTTCATCGGCCCCTCCGGCTGCGGCAAGACCACGATTCTCAACATGATGGCCGGCTTTCAGCAGCCGAGTTCGGGCGCCATCACGCTCGACGGCAAGCCGATCACCGGCCCGAGCGCCGAGCGCGGAGTGATTTTCCAGGACTACGGCGTGTTTCCGTGGCTGCGGGTCAAGGACAACATCGCCTTCGGCCTTCGCCTCAAGGCCAACCACGCCGAGGCCGCCGAACGCGAGGCGGCGGCGCGCCACTACATCGATCTGATGGGCCTGCGCGGGTTCGAAAACGCCTGGCCGAAGACGCTGTCCGGGGGCATGCGCCAGCGCGTCGCTCTCGCCCGGGCATACGCCGTCAAGTCGGAATTCCTTCTCATGGACGAGCCCTTCGGCGCGCTCGACGCCCAGACCCGCAGCGTCATGCAGGACGTCCTCCTGCAGGCCCTCGAACTTGAAGGCAAGACGGTGGCCCTGATCACCCATTCGGTGGAAGAGGCGCTCTACCTGTCCAGGCGTGTCGTCGTCATCACGGCGCGGCCGGCTCGCATCAAGACCATCATCGAGGTGCCGTTTCCGTATCCGCGACGGGAGGAATTGCACCGCAGCCCGGAGTTCGCAGAACTCCAGTTCCAGATCCACGAAATCGTCATGCGCGAGTACGAAAACCAGCAGCGCCTGCGCAGCACGAGCGCCGGCAGCGCTTGAACAACCCAAAGGAGGCATCACCATGTCGTCAACTCATCATCCCCGCCGTCGATTCCTGGGTTCACTCGGGGCCGGCGCGGCCGCGCTTGCCGCCGGGCACCGTTCGGTGTTCGCGCAACAGCGAATCAAGGTCCGGGTCGGATACCTGAAAGTCCTGTCGGTCGACGCCCAGTTGCAGCTCGCCATCCATCTCGGCACCTTCGAAAAGGAAGGGCTCGAGATCGAGGCGCGCGCCTTCACCACGGGCGTGGAGCTGTTCCAGGCGCTGGTCGGCGGCAGCCTCGACGTGCTGACGACCGGCGGCGTGCTGTCGAACTTCCCGGCGCGCGGGCAAGGCAAGGTGTTCCTGATCAACGACCTCGAACATGCGACCGGACAGATCTGGGTCCACCCGGACTCCGGCATCAGTAGCGTCAAGGACCTCAAGGGCAAGAAGATCGCCCTCACCCGCGGCACCACGGCGCACAACCTTCTGCATCAGGCGATGAAATCGGCGGGGCTCGACTCCTCCAAGGACATCGAGATCCTCAACCAGCGCATGGCGGATGCGGTCACCGGGTTCATTTCCGGCGCGGTTCCGGCAGTCGCGACCTGGGTGCCGTTCAATGTGCAGATCAAGGCCCGGGCCCCGAAAGCCAGGCTCCTGGTCGATGCGGCCGCGTATCCAGCCGCCACCATCGTCGACGGCTGGGCCGCGCGCAACGACTTCCATGAAAAGCAGAAGGATGTCCTCAAGCGCATCGTCCGCGCGTGGATTCCGGCCAACGATTTCATGGTCAACAAGCCCCAGGAGGCGTTGAAGCTGCTGCACCAGAAAAACTACTCGGAGCTTGCCTGGGTTGACATGGAGGAAATGCATCGTGCGACCACCTGGCACAGCGCCGCCAACTGGGCCAAGCTGTACCGCGACGGCAGCGTCGCCAAGTGGCTCAATTCGGTGACCATGTTCAATGTCGAGGTCGGCGCGTTCAAGGACCCGATCATGGCGGACAAGTATTTCGACACCGCACCGTATCTCGAGGCGGCGGCGAGCATGGGCATCCAGTAGGACGGACGGGCCATGCTCATTGCAATCGTCACCGGCGGCGCGAGCGGCATCGGCGCAGCAACCGCGCGGCGCATCGTCGCCGGCGGCGGCCGCGTCGGCATCCTGGACCTGAACGCAGATGGCGCGCGCACGCTGGCGAGCGAACTCGGCGCGCAGGCTTGCGCCGAAGCCGGCGACGTGCTCGACGAGGCGGCGCTACAAGCCGCCCTGACCGCGGTCGAGGCCAGGCTCGGCCGCGTCAACGCCCTTGTGTGCTGCGCCGGCATCGCCCAGGCGCCGCAGGCGATCGAGGACTGGCCGGTCGCCGATTTTCGCCGCATCGTCGACTCGCACCTGACCGGCGCCTACGCCAGTTGCCGGGTGATCGGCTCGAGCATTGCCCGCGGCGGACAAGGCGGCGCCATCGTGAACCTTTCCTCGGTCGTGGGCGTGAACCCCGGCCCGGTGCTGGCCTACGGCCCGGCGAAGGCGGCGGTAGCCAGCCTGACGCAGATCCTCGCGGTGCACTGGGCAGCGAAGGCGGTGCGGGTGAACGCGGTGGCGCCGGGATGGACAGACACCCCCTTCCTCAAGCCGAAGGAGCGCAAGGGCGAACGCGATTTCACGCCGATCCTCAATGCCACGCCTATGCATCGCCTGATGGCGCCCGAGGAGATCGCCGAAGTCATCCACTTCCTGCTCTCGCCGGCGGCGAGCGGCATCACCGGCGCGCTGTTGCCGTGCGACGGCGGAGTCCTCGCCGGCGCAGGCTGGTTTCCCTACGGCGGATTCGCCGTAAAGACATGAATATCGCCTTTTTCGGGCTGGGCACCATGGGCGGGCCGATGGCCCGCAACCTGATCCGGGGCGGGCATACGCTTGCCGTGTTCGACGTTGCCGGGAAAGCGCTGGAACCGTTTCGCGGTCTCGCCTGTCGCGTCGCCGCCACCCCGGCCGACGCGGCACGCGATGCCGATCTCGTGGTCACCATGCTGCCCGATTCGGCGCATGTGCGCGAGGCCCTGCTGGGCGCCCACGGCGCCTGTACGACGCTGCGTCGCGGCGCGCTGGTGCTCGAAATGAGCACCATCGCCGCCTCCGCGAGCCTGGCGATCGCCGGCGAGCTGAACGCCGGCGGATATCGCATGGTCGATGCGCCCGTCGGACGCACGCCGCGCGACGCTGCGGCGGGAACGCTGCTCATCATCGCCGGCGGCGACGCAGCCGACATCGAGGAGGCGCGGCCGGCTTTCGAGTGTCTCGGCGACAGCATCGTGCACGCGGGACCGCAGGGACACGGCATCAAGCTCAAGCTGGTCAACAACTACATGTCCACGGTCGGCTCGGTGCTGACCGCGGAGGCCCTGACGCTAGCCAACAAGGCCGGCCTCGACCGCGCGGTGACGGTCAAGGTGCTTTCGGGCACCACCGCAGGCCGCGGCCAGCTGATCGTCAATTTCCCGTCCAAGGTGCTCGCCGGCGACGTCACGCCGGACTTTCCGCTGCGCATGGCGCACAAGGACGTGAGCCACGCGCTGGCGCTCGGCTCCGAAGTCGGCGCGCCGCTGATGCTCGGCTCGATCGCGCGCGAGCTGTTTTCGCTGGCCCGGCCGTGGGGTCGCGGCGACGAGGACTGGACGGCGACGCTGCTGCTTCTCGAAGACCTCGCGCGAGCCGAGCACCTGCCCGCCACCCCGCCACCTTGAAAGACGCGATGAAACCAAACGAGCAGGAAAAGGGCATGCCGGAAGGCGGGCGCGGCAAGGCGGCTGCGCGCGAAATCCGCGTCATCGACACAACGCTGCGCGACGCGCACCAGTGCCTGTGGGCGACCCGCATGCGCACGGCCCACATCCTGCCGGTACTGGAAAAATACGATCGCCTCGACTACGAGTCGGTCGACCTGATGGGAACGATCCAGTTCGACGTCGCCACCCGCTTCCTGCACGAGGACCCGTGGGAACGCGTACGCCTCGTGCACCAGGGCGCTCCGCACACCAAATTCCGTTCACTGATCCGCAGCAAGAACATCGTCGCCTTCGATTTCCTCCCTGACGACATCATCGACCTGTGGGTTGACCGGCTCCACGCCAACGGCTTTCGCGTGATCGGCTCGTTCGACGGGCTCAACGATGTCGACAACATCGTCCCGGGCCTGCGGCGGGCAAAAAAGCTCGGCGCCTACACGTTCGGCGCGCTCTCGTTCTGCGACAGCCCGGTGCATACCGACGCGCTCTTCGTGCGCACCGCGAAGGCGCTGATCGCGCAGGCCGACGTGGACTCGATCATGATCAAGGACGCCGGCGGACTGCTGACCGTGGACCGCATGCGTACGCTGGTGCCCGCGCTCAGGAAGGTCATCGGCAAGCGCCCGCTCGAGTTGCACAGCCATTGCCTCACCGGACTCGCGCCCCTGGTGTATCTCGAGGGCGCCAAGCTGGGCTGCGATCAACTGCACCTGTCGATCGCGCCGTTGGCCAACGGCGCGGCGCAGCCCGCGGTCCAGACGGTGGCCAGGAACCTGCGCAGCATGGGCTTTCGCGTCAATCTCGACGATGCCCTGATCGACGAGATCGGCGAGCATTTCCGCGCCATCGCGCTGCGCGAAGGCAAGCCGCTCGGGCAGCCCCTGGCCTACGATGCATTTCACTACGAGCACCAGATTCCCGGCGGCATGCTGTCGAACTTCCACGAGCAGCTCGCGGCGGCGGGACTGTCGCACAAGTTCAACGAGTTGCTCGAGGAATGCGCGCGCGTGCGCCGCGAGCTGGCCTGGCCGATCATGATCACGCCGTACGCGCAGTTCGTCGGCACGCAGGCGGTGCTCAACGTGGTCCATGGCGAGCGCTACCGCGTGGTTCCGAACGAGGTCAAGAAGTACGTCCTCGGTTACTACGGCAAACTGCTCGCCAAGGTCGACGGGGCGGCCATGGACCGCATCGTGGCCAACGGCTCGCCGCAGATCGCGCTCGAGCCGCAGCCCCTCGCGCCCGCGGTGGCGGGCTTGCGCAAGCAGTATCCGAACGCGGGGGACGACGAATTGCTGCTGCGCTTTCAGCTGCCGGGCGCGCACGTGGACGCCATGCTGGCGGCCCAGCCGGTGGACCACGCTTACAGCGCAAGCCAACCGATCGTCGATCTGGTGCGCAAGTTGATCCAGCGCCGCAAGCCGGGTCGGGTCTATATACGCAAGGGCGGGGTGGAAGTGTCGGTCACCTCGAAATTTCCGCAAACCCACGATGCAGGTCAACCGTCATGAGTGAAGCCAGGCTGTCGCAACAGGATGTGCAGGAAATTCTCAAGCTGGTGGAATCGGCCGAGCACGTGGTCGAATTCAGCATCAAGTACGGCGATGTCGAAGTGCGGCTTTCGCGCCTCGATGGTCCGGCGGCAGCGGCAGGCGCGACCGCACCCGCGGTCGCTCACGCCGCGCCGGCCCCGCCTGCTATCGCGGCGCCGGCCGCGACGCCCGCACCATCCGCCAGGGGCGCTGCGGCCGTTCCCGCCGGAATGGCGGTAGTCAAGTCGCCGATGGTGGGCACGTTCTACCGCGCGCCCGTGCCGGGCGCGACGCCCTTCGTCGAGGTCGGTCAACGGGTCGCGCCCGACACCGTGGTCTGCATCATCGAGGTGATGAAGCTGATGAGCTCGATCTCGGCCGGCGTCAGCGGGACGGTGACGGAGATTCGCGTCGCCGACAGCCAGCCGGTCGAGTTCGGCGAGGTCCTCATCGTCATGAAGCCGGACCGCTAGGCCGCTCGAATGGGCCTGCCGATGCGCCGGGTGCTGGTCGCCAATCGCGGCGAGATTGCGCTGCGCGTGATCCGTGCATGCCGCGAACTCGGCCTCGAGTCGATTGCCGTGTACTCGGAAGCCGACCGCGATTCCCTGCCGGTGCGCGTGGCGGATCAGGCTGTATGCATCGGCTACGCGCCGGCGGCGCAAAGCTACCGGAACCCGCGAGCGATCGTCGGTGCGGCGCTCGCCTTTGGCGCCGATGCCATCCATCCGGGCTATGGCTTTCTGTCCGAGAATGCGGATTTTGCGCGCCTGTGCGAACAGCAGGGCATCGTCTTCG
This sequence comes from Burkholderiales bacterium, assembly GCA_043775255.1. Lineage (GTDB taxonomy): Bacteria > Pseudomonadota > Gammaproteobacteria > Burkholderiales > JAEUOS01 > JAEUOS01. Next base: position 6,942 of record JAYVST010000417.1, on the reverse strand, counting down.
TGGGCCCGGACGCCGACGTGATCGCGCAGATGGGCGACAAGATCGCCGCGCGCCGCTTAGCCAAGGCGGCCGGGGTGCCGACCACGCCTGGCTCCGACGGGGCGGTCGGCGACCGCACGGAGGCCCTGCACATCGCCGCCGGCATCGGATTCCCCGTCCTGCTCAAGGCGGCGGCGGGGGGCGGCGGGCGCGGCATGCGCATCGTCGAACGGGCCGCGGACCTCGAGCGCATGCTGGGCGAGGCGATGGCTGAAGCCGAAGCGGCCTTCGGCGACTCCGCAGTCTATGTCGAACGCTACCTGCGCAATGTGCGCCATATCGAGGTCCAGGTGCTCGGCGACGGCGAGCACCTGATCCATCTGGGCGAGCGCGATTGCTCGAGCCAGCGGCGCAACCAGAAACTGGTCGAGGAGGCGCCCTCGCCCGTACTGGATGACGCGCTCCGCCGTCGCATCGGCGATTCTGCGCTCGCCTTGTGCCGGCTGGCGCGCTACAAAAGCGCGGGCACGGTCGAATACATCCTCGACCAAGACACCGGTGAGTTCTACTTCATGGAGATGAACACCCGCATCCAGGTCGAGCATCCGGTGACCGAAATGATCACCGGCGTCGACCTGGTCAAGTGGCAGTTGCGCATCGCCGCAGGCGAGAAGCTGTCCCTGAGGCAAGATGACGTGCATGCACGCGGCCACGCGATCGAGTGCCGCATCAATGCGGAGGATCACGAGCGCGCGTTCGCCCCCTGCCCGGGCCGCGTCACCGCCTACACCGCGCCCGGGGGCCCCGGCGTCCGCGTCGACAGCCACCTGGAGGGCGGCTATGACGTACCGCCCTTCTACGACTCCCTTCTCGCCAAGGTGATCTGCTGGGGGCAGGACCGCGCGGAAGCGGTGGCGCGGATGCAGCGCGCCCTCGCGGAGATGCGCGTCGATGGCGTGAAGACGACCATCCCGTTCCACCGGCAGCTGCTCGCGCATGCGAGTTTTCGCGCCGGAACCATCAACACGCGCTTCGTGCACGACGTGCTCGGCTACTGACGCGGGGCGAAATCATGCAGGGTCCCTTGAAACTGGTTGTCCTCAACGTGGTGTCGCTGGCATTGTTCGTCGGCTGCTGGCAGGTGGCGTCAATGCTGGTCGGCTCGCCGTTCTTCCCGGCGCCATTCGAGATCGCCAAGGCGTTCCAGCGCCTGTCGATGGCAGGCGACACGCAGGGCACATCGCTGTGGGCGCACAGCTGGGCCAGCCTGTATCGCGTCCTCGTCGGATTTTTCGCCGGCGTCCTGCTCGGGGTGCCGATGGGCCTGCTGATGGGCCTGTACAAGCAGGTCTATGCAGCCACCCGCGCGGTCGTCGAACCGTTCCGGTTCATCCCCCCGATCGCATGGATCCCGCTGGCCATCATCTTCTTTTCCGGCTTGCCGCGATTCGCGTTCCTCATTTTTCTCGGCGCATTCTTCCCGGTCTTCACCTCGACCTTGGTCGGTGTGCAGCGGGTCGAGCCGGTGCACCGCAAGGTGGCCCTGGTATACGGCGCTTCACGCTTCTACGTGCTGACCCGCATCGTGGTGCCGACCGTCCTGCCGGATATCCTGGCCGGAATGCGCATTGCGATGGGCGCCGCATGGCTCACCATCGTTGCCGCCGAACTTGCGGGCGGGACCAACGAGGGCCTCGGCCGCATGATGCTCAACTATGCCGAGCTGCTGAAGATTCCCGAGATCATCGTCGGCATGATACTGATCGGCCTGATCGGCTTCATTCTCAACGAAATCCTCCTGCTGGTGGAGCGATTCCTGTTCAAGTGGCGCTGGCAGGTGACACTGTGACCGCCGCGACCGCGGGAACGGGCGCGCGCGCCAAGGTGGACGTCGACATCTCCCACAGTTACGGCACGCTGAAGGTCCACGAGGGGCTGCGTTTCGGTGTGCGAGAAAACGAGTTCCTGTGCATTGCCGGGCCGAGCGGCTGCGGCAAGACCACCCTGCTCGACATTCTTTGCGGCCTGCTCGCGCCCAGCGAGGGCCAGGTCCTGATCGACGGCAGCCGTGCCGACCCCAGGCGCCACAACATCTCCTTTGTTTTCCAGGAAGCGTCGACCCTGCCCTGGCTCGACGTGCGCGACAACATCGCCACCGGCCTGCGCATCAAGAAGCGGCCGCGGGCCGAAATCGACGCGACGGTGGCCGACATCATGCGGACGGTCAACCTGACCGGGTTCGAGAAATACTTCCCGCACCAGATCTCCGGCGGCATGAAGCAGCGCGTCGCCATCGCCCGCGCCTTCGCCACCCAGGCCGACCTTGTGCTGATGGACGAGCCGTTTGTCAGCCTCGACCAGCCGACGCGCGAGCGCATGCAGCAGGAAGTGCTGGACATTTGGCGGCATCACAAGCGGACCATCATCTTTGTCACCCACAATCTCGAAGAGGCGGTCTTCCTCGGTGACCGCGTTATCATCCTTTCGGCCAAACCGGCGCGCATCGTGGCCGACATCCCGATCGATTTGCCGCGGCCGCGGGATCCGCTGGCCGCCGAATTCACCGCCTTGCGGGCCCGCTGCGTGAAACTGCTCGGCGAGGCGCACAAGGCGGCCGGCAGCACTCCAGACTGAGGCTCAAGCTTGTCCAATCCACCAGAGGAGTAAATCATGCAATTCAGGAACAGTTTCAGGTCTGACATGATGCGGACCGCCACGGCGTTGCTTGCGTGGCTGGCATTGACGGTGTTCGGCGCGGCGCAGGCGCAGCAGGCCAAGCCCGCCGTCGTCCGCCTCGCCGACCAGCCGGCCGCCGAAGTCGACTATGCGGCAGTGTGGGTGGCGGAAATGCTGGGCTACTATGACCAGGAGGGCATCAAGATCGATCGCCGGACCTATCCCAACGGTCCCGCGGCCCTGCTCGATTTCCCCAGCGGCAACATCGACGCGGTGATGGCGGGTCTTTCGCCGATCATGCAGTTCGCCGCCGGCGGCGGACAGTTCGTCATGGTCGCGTCGCTCACCAAGGGCAACGCCGCGCTGGTCGGCAAGAAGCAGTTCAAGTCGTACGCCGACCTCAACGGCCGCAAGGTCGGCACCCCGGGGATCGGCACCATCCACGACGCGATGTTGTTCTATATCGAGAAAACGCAAGGCCTGAAGTTTGTGCGCGTACCGGGAAAGATCACCGACATCGCCGTGATGCTCGATCGCAACGAGATCGATGCCTTCATCGGCTGGGAGCCCGCGTCGGCTGCGGCGATCGCCAAGTCCAAGGACGCCCACTACGTTGCACAGTTGCCCCCGATCCCCAACGCGGAGAGCCTGGAGCTGGTGTTCCAGCCGAAGATCGCCAAGGAGAATCCCGATCTCATCGTTCGCTTCCTTCGCGCGACACTGCGCGGCATGAGCTACATCAAGGGCAACAGCAAGGACAACGTGGCCGAGCTGGTGGCGAAGAAGATGAATGATCCGAGCGCGAAACCGATCGCGGTGATGGCCCTGGGGTCGGTCATCGTCACCGACCCGCGCCTGGACATGCCTTCGACCCGCATCATCCTCCAGACCATTTCCGAGCAGGGCAAGATTCCGAAGGAATTGGTCACCAACGTCGATGCCTGGCTGGGCAAGTACCTGGACTACTCGTTCCTGCAGAAGGCCGAGTCCTCCATGCCCAAATAGGCGCTCGCCCCGGCGCCGCGGCACGCGCGGCGCCGGCCTCTGCAAGCCGTTTGCGCGACTCGGACATGACAACCCACGACTTCATCATCATCGGCGCCGGCTCGGCCGGCTGCGTGCTCGCCGACCGCTTGTCGGCCAACGGGCGCCACCGGGTGCTGCTGCTCGAATCCGGTCCGCCCGACAACTCGCTGTGGATCCATATTCCCATCGGATACGCCAAGACCATGTTTCATCCGGTCTACAACTGGGGCTTCCATACCGATCCGCAGCCGCATATGAAAGACCGAAAGGTGTACTGGCCGCGCGGGCGCGGGCTCGGCGGGTCCTCGTCGATCAACGGTCTGATCTACGTGCGCGGCCAGCCGGGCGACTATGACCACTGGGCGGCACTCGGCAATCGTGGCTGGAGCTGGAACGACACGCTGCCCTATTTCATCCGCTCGGAAGGCAACTCGCGCGGGGCGAGCGCGACCCACGGCGCCGACGGCCCGCTGTCCTGCTCCGATATCGGCGAGACACCCGAGTTGATGGAGGCGATCATCGCCGGGGCGGGCCAACTGGGCATTGCCCGCAACGACGATTTCAACGACGGCCGGCAGGAAGGCGCGGGCTACTATCAGCTGTTCACCCGCAACGGCCTGCGCCGCAGCTGCGCCGTGGCCTACCTGAAACCGGCGCGGCGACGCGCCAATCTGCGGGTCGAGACCGGCGCCCATGTGGCGCGCATCCTGTTCGAGGGCACGCTCGCGGTGGGTGTGCGCTACCGCCGCGATGGCGTCGACCACGAGGCCCGCGCGGCGCACGAGGTGATTCTCTGCGCCGGCACGGTACAGAGCCCGCAGGTCCTGCAGCTCAGCGGCGTCGGGCCGGCAGACCTGCTGCGGTCCCATGGCATCGCCGTCGTGCGCGACGTACCCGGCGTCGGCGAGAATCTGCAGGATCACCTGCAGGCGCGGGTCATGTTCCGGTGCACGAAGCCGATCACCATCAACGATGATCTGGCGAGCGCCTGGCGTCGGATGAAAATGGGATTGCGCTGGATCACTTCGCGCACCGGGCCGCTGGCGATCGGCATCAATCATGCGGGGCTGTTCACGCGGGTTCTGCCGGAGTCGAAGTCGCCGGACGTGCAATTCCATTTCGCCGCCCTGTCGGCCGAGCTTGCCGGGGCCAAGGTGCATCCCTGGTCCGGCTTCACCATGTCGGTCTGCCAGCTGCGCCCCGAGTCGCGCGGCACGGTGCGCATCCGGTCGAACGACGCGCTCGAAGCGCCGTCCATACAGGCAAACTACCTCGCCACCGACACCGACCGCCGCTGCATGATCGGCGGCGTGAAGCTTGCGCGCGCGCTCGCGGCGACCGCGGCGCTACGGCCCTACGTCGGAGGGGAATACCGCCCCGGGCCTGCAACCAGGACCGACGAGGACCTGCTCGAGTTCGTACGCGACTACGGCGCCACCATCTTCCATCCGGTGGGCACCTGCAAGATGGGCAACGATCCGATGGCGGTCGTGGACGATCGCCTGAAGGTCCGCGGCATTTCCGGACTGCGGGTCGTCGATTGCTCGATCATGCCGACGCTTGTTTCCGGCAACACGCACGCGCCGGTGGTCATGGTGGCGGAAAAGGCGGCGGACATGATCCTCGAAGAGGTCCGCTGAGGTCGCCGCGGTTTCAGCGCCCGCGGATTGGCGCCCGGCATGCCGGCATGGCCCGCAGGCCGCGTCAACGATGAATATCGTTCCTGCCCGAGCGCTCGACCCCGCGCACAATCAGGGACGCAGGCGACATCGAGGCGGCCTTCAAGACCGCGGCCGCTGCGCGCGCGGGCGCCCTGCTTGTCCTCACTGGCCAATTTGCCTTTCCGAACCGTAAGCGCATCACCGAACTGGCCGCACGCTATCGCCTGCCTGCGATGTTCGACCTGCGGCCGTACGTCGACGCCGGCGGGCTGGCCTCGTACGGGGCGGACCTGGTTGATCTGTGGCGCCAGTCTGCGCGCTTCGTCGACAAGATACTGAAAGGTGCGAAGCCCGCCGACCTGCCGGTCGAGCAGCCGACGCGGTTCGAGCTGATCATCAACCTGAAAGCGGCGAAGGTGATCGGCCTGACGATCCCGCCGGTGATGCGGTGGCGCGCGGACGAAGTAATAGAGTAAGCGCGCGAACGCAAGCGCCAGGCAGACCGTGCAGCGCCAGGGAATCAAAGTGGGAATCGAGGAGTCAAAGGGCCGCGGTCGGATTCTTTTTCAGGACGAAGGATGGTCAATGAAATCATCACAAACAACGCGACTCCGACTCCGACCCCTTTGCCCACTTGTGACGGCCGGATCTATTTCTTCTTGAGCGCCGCCAGGGCGCGTTCGAGAACGATCCGGTCCAGCTTGTCTTTGTCGCGAGAGGATTGTTTGGTTTTAAGCAATCCTTCGAGATCGATGGTATGAATCGGCACACCTTCAAAATCGACAGTGACCGCATGCGGCTGCAAGGAGTCGTACGTTTGCCCGCAGGCGTTGAAGAGAAGATCGACCACGAACGCATCGGCGACCCGGATGGTCTCGCCTTCGGTGAACCATTCGGGCAACAGATCGGCGGCAGCCTTGTCCGGAAGTAACAGCAAGGCCCGGCGGACACGCTCGCCCTGTTCGATCGTGGGCCGCACCACAACATCGATGTCGGTCGTGCCGCGCTGGTAACCCAGGGTGTACAAGGCGTAGCCGCCAATGAGCAGGTAGTCAACGCCGTGATCGTTGAAGGACCGCAACAGTGCTTTCAGGTCTTCGACGCTTGCCGGCCTGGCCGACTTTCCCTCGCGGTCAACCATCGCGGCTACTCGTGGGGCGTGGTCCGCGCCCGGACATTCATGGCAATGGCTCGCGCCAGCGCCTCGTCACTATGCCGATTCATTTCCTCGTGGGTGGCGAATCGGTAGACGCCCTTGAGGATGCCGGTCGTGGCCACACCGGCTAAGGCTTGTCCGGTGCGCTGATGCAGGGCAGCCAGCGCCAGGTTGGAACCCATGGGCGCCAGGGTTGGCTGGCCGGGCGATCGCTTTCCGATTTGGCGCATGCCTGCATTATGCGGGTGGCGGAGGCGTTTTCCAATATGGAATGACGGCGCAAGACCCGTTCCTGAAACTGCTGTCGCGGTTGCGCGACGAACATGTCGAATACGTTCTTATAGGTAGTGCCTGACCGAAAACCTCGAGAGCTGCGCCCACAGCGGCTTTGCGGGTGATTCTCGAAACGATGATTGTGGAATTCCGCGGCCTGGCGACTATTTT
>JAYVST010000416.1:0-5703 GCA_043775255.1 Burkholderiales bacterium | reverse complement strand
TATTTGGTGCCGGTGAGTCCGACTTGCTCGCGCAGGGCCCATAACAGGGGGGTATCGGGCTCGGCGGCGACATCGACCGTCTTCCCATTCACGTTCAGCTTGGCCATCGGTTGTCCTCCAGGGGGATGAAATCGTTGCAAGGCATCAGGATGCAAAAAATGCCTGACTAAAAAAACACTTTGCATTTAACACGACTTTTCGCGCTATGTCGCTATCCGGGCAGAACTTTTGTTTGGACGCCGGATTTGCACCGCAACACCGACCGAAAGGGTTGATCCGGGCGCTTCAGGCGCGTCCGGACCCGGTTCGGAAAGTCGTGACGGGAACACATCGTTACAGCGCAGATTGCCCGTTTTGGGATAATTGCCGGATCGGCTGTGGCATGCTTTGCGCACCGGCACCTGGAAAGGACGATCATGTTGTACGGGTTAGTGTCTGCGGCTCTGCTGGCGCTGGCGAATCTCGCGCCGGCGCAAGCGCCCCCGGCCGTTCGCATCGAGGGTGACGCAATTCCCCAGCCCCTGGCGGCAAGTGCCGATGCCGCGCGCGGCCGCGCCATGCTGGCCGCGCGCGAGCCCGCCAACTGCATCCTCTGCCACGGCGCGCCGGCCGAATTGCGTGCCGCCGGTGTGCGTTTTTCCGGCGATCTCGCGCCAACGCTGGATGGCGCGGGCGCACGCTGGAGCGCGGCACAGCTGCGCCTGCGCTTGGTCGACAGCGCGCGCTTGAACCCGCAAACCATCATGCCGGCCTATTTCCGCACCGAGGGCTTGGTCGAGGTGGCGGGTCCCTGGCGCGGCAAGCCGATCATGTCCGCGCAGGACATCGAGGACCTGATAGCGTATCTTTCCACCCTCAAATGAAGACTCCGTTCTCCCGACCATCCTGGAACGCGCGTCGGCGCGCCTTGTTCGCCACCGTGCTGATGCCATTGCTGCCGACGTCGGCCATCGCCCAGGCAGAGCCCGAAGTTGCGGCGTTCAAGGAATTTGTCGCGGGCCGCACGGTGCGCCCGGGCCGGCTGGTATTGGACATTCCACGCATTGCCGACAACGGCAACGTGGTGCCGGTGAAGATCTCGCTGACCGGCCCGTTTGCGCCGGGTGCCGAGGTCAAATCGATTCACCTGTTCTCGGAGAAGAATCCGGTGCCGCAGATGGCGGCGTTCCATTTCCCGGCGCCGGTGGCACGGGTGGAGATCGAGTCGCGCGTGCGCTTGGCCGGCACCCAGCGGGTGGCGGCGGTTGCCACCATGGCCGACGGCAGTCTGTACGCAGCCACCGCCGACATCGTGGTGACGGTGTCGGCCTGCATCGACGGCACTTGAGATGGCCGAAGCGCGCGTGCAGGTGCCCGCCCAGGTCCGGCGCGGAGAGGCCTTTGAAGTCAAGATCCTGATCCGCCATGCGATGGAAACCGGCTACCGCCTGACCGACGACGGCAAGCCGATTGCGCGCAATGTGATCCGCACCCTGTCTTGCCGCTACAACGGAGTGGAGGTGTTTCGCGCCGAGCCCGGGTCCGGCATTTCGGCCAATCCGCTGTTCACCTTTTTCGTCACCGCGCGGGAACCCGGCGAGCTCGTGTTCGAATGGGTGGATGATTCCGGCGAACGGGCGAGCGAACGAGCCGCCGTCAACGTGGTGGGTTGAAGGCGCGTGGTTCGGGCGTCCGAGCGCTCCTTGAAATGCCTGGAACAAGACGCGCCGACAGCGCTCGCTCTCCAATCCGCGCCGACAGCGCTCGCTCTCCAATCCGTTAGAGCCAGGCGAATGCCGCGCTGGTCGCTGCGGGTGGGCATTCGCGCGGCCGTCCTGATGCGTTGCATCGGCGCGTTCCTGTTCGTAACATCGAGCGCGTCGGCCTTGGCCCAGGAGCGCAGCCTGCCGCTCGACCGGCTGCGTTCGGGCAGCACCTACATGAGCGCCGAACAGAAGGCCATGCAGGCCGACGATTTCGCCAACCCTGCCATGCTGTGGGTGGAACGGGGCGCGAAACTGTGGAATGCGAGAGCCGGCAGCGCGGCCAAGTCCTGCGCCGACTGCCATCGCGACGCCCGCGCAAGCATGAAGGGCGTGGCGACCCGCTATCCGGCCTTCGACAAAGGCGCCCGGCGACTGCTCGATCTCGAAGGCCGCATCAATCAGTGCCGCACCGTCCAACAGGGCGCTGCCGCGCTGCCATCCGAGTCCGATGACCTGATCGGCCTGACCGCACATGTGGCGACCCAGTCGCGCGGCATGCCCTTGCAGGTGGCGGTCGACGGAGGGGCCGCGCCGCACTTCGAGCGCGGCCGCCTGCTCTACCAGCGGCGTATCGGCCAGATGAACCTGGCCTGCAATCACTGCCACGAAGACAACGCCGGCCGGCGCCTGCTCGCCGAAACCATCAGCCAGGGCCATCCCAACGCGTATCCGATCTACCGCCTTGAATGGCAGTCCGCCGGATCGCTGCAGCGCCGCCTGCGCGCCTGCTACTCGGGCGTGCGCGCGGAGTTGCCGCCGTATGACTCGGCAGATCTGCTGGATCTGTCCCTGTTTCTGGCCTGGCGCGCGCAGGGGCTGGCGATCGAAACGCCCGGCGTGCGGCGTTAAGCGAGTAATTGACTGCCAGGTGCCAGTGGCGGCGAGATAGGGCGAAAGCGTTGCTTCGCGCAAGCGTAACGGCATAGAGTTTTCGATCGTGGTGGTCGCCGCGACGTGAAACCGCAGCAAACGCTGCGCGCCCGCGTGGCTGCGCAGCAGCGGACTTTCAGGGTGTACGGCTAGAATCGTTTAACCGTTCCGGACTGTTTCCCGCGCCATGATCATCTTGCGTCACTTTGTCTGCGCCGTCTTGCTGACCGCCTTGACCGTCACCGCGCCGGTCCACGGTGCATGGCCCGAGAAACCGGTCAAGGTCATCATCGGCTTTCCCGCCGGCGGGCCGCTCGATTCGCACATGCGGCTGATGTCCGACAAGCTTTCCGCGCTGCTCGGGCAGCCGATCATCATCGACTACAAGAGCGGCGCGGGCGGGGCGGTGGGGGCGGACGCAGTGGCGAAATCCGCGCCCGACGGCTACACCGTGCTGCTGGCCAACACCGGCACCATGGTGATCAACCCGGCGGTCTACAGCAAACTGCCCTACAACACCCTGCGCGATTTCGCGCCGATTGCGCGTACCGCGCAGCAGCCTCTGCTCCTGATCGTCAACCCGGCGGTGCCCGCCCGGACCTTGCCGGAGTTCATCGCCTGGGCCAAGGCCAACCCGGGCAAGGTCAATTTCGGCTCCGCCGGCAACGGCGGCATTTCGCACCTGGTGCCGGAGATGCTCAAGCAGTCCGCAGGCATCGCCATGACCCATGTGCCGTACAAGGGCAGCGCGCCGGCCTTCATCGACCTGATGGCCGGCCAGGTGCAGTTCATGGCCGAATCGGTGCCGCAGGCGGCGCAGTATGCGAAGCAGGGCAAGGTGCGCGCACTGGCGGTCACCAGCCGCGAGCGCAACGCGGCATTGCCCGATACGCCCACCATGGCCGAGGCTGGCGTGCGCAATTTCGAGGTGGTGGGCTTCTACGGCATTCTTGCGCCCCTCGCCACGCCGAAGGATGTAGTCGAACGACTCTCGGGCGCATTCAAGCAGGTGCTCGACGACGCGGCCATCCGTGAGCGCATGGTGCAGCAGGGCGCCGATCCGGCGTTTCTCGGCGCTGCCGAGTTTGCCGCGTTTCTCAGGACAGAGATGCCGCGCTGGGCGGCGGTGGTGGCGGCCTCAGGCACCCGCCTGGATTGAAGACCGCACGCGGCGACCGGCGCAGGTAACCGGCAGCATGCCGGCGACGACGCCGGTGACGACGCCGGCCGCGACGGCGACAGCGACGGCGACAGCGACGGTGCCGGCGCGGTGCCGGACCACGCCGCAGCGCAGGCGGGACGAGGTCCGCCCGCGTCGAGCCGAGCGGTTCAAATCGTCACGTCATCCCATTCATGCGCGACATAGGCGATGCGGTCGCCGCTGTGCACCACCGGGTCGATGCGAATCGCAATGATGATCATGTCGTTGGCCGAGGTCGGTCGCTCGACCACGTGGCCATGCAGACTCATGATCTCGCCTAAAGGTGTGCCGGCACGGACGATGTCGCCCGCCTTGCACTCGCTCCGGAACAGGCCGCCTTTGGCGATGGGAAAGTGCCCGCGCCGGGTTACGCGGCGCAGGGTGAACCGGTCGGCCTGCGGCGTGCCGGAGATGATGCCCAGGCGGCGCGCTGCGTCCTGAAAGCCCGAGAGCCCGAGGGCCACCTCGGCCGGGTCGGCGCGCTGTCCGGTCCCGAGCTCGACCATGAAGCAGGCGATGCCCAGCGCGTTCAACTGGTAGTCGAGCGCGCCGGCATGGTTGCCGAGCAGCTCGCCGGAACCCGGCGCCACGCTCATGCGGCAGGCGACGCTGGGGCGGAACGCGCCCATGAAGGGAAACAGCGCGCTTTCGGTGATGCTGCTGCCGGGCGGCTGCTTGTACACCGTGTAGGTGCGGCTTGCGGTTTGCGAGCCCTGCGAATGCATGCTGATCACCAGGTCGGGCGTCGCGGCGCGGATTTCCGCCAGCAGGTGGTAGGCGCACAGCTCCGTGGCGAAGCCGTTTGCGCGGCCGGGAAAGGTCTGGTCCAAGTCGTTGTCGTCCTGCGGGGCGTTCTTGCGCCGGGCGTCGAAGGCCAGCGGGTTGGCGGTGCTGGTGACGACGATATTGCCCTTCATCTGCAGCGGATCGAGGCTGTTGACAAGATCGAGCGCGGCGACGATGCCGGTCACCTCATTGCCATGCACTTGCCCGTTGATCCACAAGGTCTTGCCTGCGGCAGCCCCGCGCAAGGCCACGAAGGGCAGACCGATGGCCGAGCCGCTGGCCATGTTGCCGATCGGGATGAAGCCTTCGCAACGGCTGCCGGGCCGGGCGGCCTCGAGTGCTGCGGAAACAGAGTTCATCGTCGTGCTCCTGTGTGCGTACGTGGCTATTGCGAACTCAATCCGGAAAGCTGCACCAGTTCGCGGAACAGCGGAACCTGCTCGCGGATCTGCGCAGCGAATTCCTCGGGCGTGTTGGTGATGGGCACGCCACCCAGGTCGACCAGCTTGTCGCGGATGTCGGGTGTGGCGACGACCTTGCGCAAGGCGAGGTTGAGCTTCTGCGTCACCTCCGCGGGCAGTCCGGCGGGCCCCAGCAGCGCCTGGAAGGAGTCGTAGCGGAACTTCGGCACCAATGTCTCGGCGAAGGTCGGCACGTTCGGCAGATGGGTCGAGCGGGTCGCGCCTGATTGCACCAATGCGAGCAGGGTGCCACGGCGCACATGGGCGATGCTCGAGGAAATCTGGTCCATCGCCATCGGGATGTGGCCGGCGAGCACGTCCTGCACGGCGAGCACTCCGCCCTTTTAGGGCGCATGCTCGATCTTCAGGCCGAGCTCGCGGTTCAGGTACACCGCCATCAGGTGGTTGGAGGTACCTACCCCTGAGGTGCCCCAGGCCGCGCCCGGATTGGCGCGGATCCAGCGGATCAGTTCGTCGAGGTTTCCGATCCCCAGCTTCGGGTTCACCACCAGCAGATTGGGGGCATAGGCAATGAGCGAGATCGGGGTGAAACTGCGCACCGGATCGTAGCTCGCCTCCTTGCTGATCATGGGGTTCAGGATGACGCTGCTTTGCGAGCCCATGCACAGGGTGTAGCCGT
>JAYVST010000415.1:0-6830 GCA_043775255.1 Burkholderiales bacterium | reverse complement strand
TCGCCAGGATCGGTGCGGCGGATGCGCGCCGGGTCGGTCGGCATGGTGCGAATTTTCTTCTCGACCGATTTGGAATCCTCGCGCAGCGCGATGGTGTTGCCGTAGGACTTGGACATTTTCTGCCCGTCGAGCCCCGGCATGCGCGAAGCGGCCGTCAGGAGCGCCTGCGGTTCGGCCAGGATGGTCTTGCCGCCGCCTTCGAGATAGCCCGCGAGGCGCTCGCGGTCGCCTTGCGAGAGACTTAGCGCCTCGGCTAACAAGGCGCGCCCGGCTTCGAGCGCGCCGACGTCGCCCTGCTCCCTGTAGCGATCGCGCAATTCCCGGTAGCGGCGCGCGTGCTTGCTGCCGAGTCTCTTCACCGCCTCTTCCGCACGCTGCTCGTAGCCGGGCTCCTTGCCGTACAAATGGTTGAAGCGGCGCGCCACCTCGCGGGTGAACTCCACATGCGGCACCTGGTCCTCGCCCACCGGCACGTGCTGGGCGCGGTAGATCAGGATGTCGGCCGCCTGCAGCAGCGGGTAGCCGAGAAAGCCGTAGGTGGTGAGGTCCTTCTCGGTGAGTTTCTCCTGCTGGTCCTTGTAGGTCGGTACCCGCTCCAGCCAGGACAGCGGCGCCATCATCGAGAGCAGCAGGTGCAATTCGGCATGCTGCGGCACCCGGCTCTGCACGAACAGCACCGCCTTTGCGGGATCGATGCCGGAGGCCAGCCAGTCAATCACCATCTCGCGGGTGTTCCTGCCGATCACGTGCACTTCGTCGTAGTGCGTGGTCAGCGCGTGCCAGTCGGCGACGAAGTAGAAGCACGGGTACTGATCTTGCAGGCGCGCCCAGTTCTTGAGCACGCCGTGGTAGTGGCCGAGGTGCAGGGCGCCGGTGGGGCGCATGCCGGATAAGACGCGTTGGGCGAACATGCGGGCGATCGTTCTAGGAGATCAGGTGCATCAGCGGGCGCAGCAGCAAGCCGAGGCCGCCCTCCATCACCGCCAGCACCGGGCGCATCCAGAAGCCCAGCACGTTGGTTGCCGCCAGCGCCAGCACGATGAAAAAACCGTAAGGCTCGATGCGGGCGACGGCGCGCGCCTGCGCGGATGGCAGGAGCGCGACCAGCATGCGCCCGCCGTCGAGCGGCGGCAGCGGAAACAGGTTGAGCGCCGCCATCACCAGGTTGACCAGCACGCCGACCTCCGCCATCTTGCGGAAAAATGGCTCGTCGATTCCCAGACCCAGCAACAGCAGCGAGAGCAAGCCCCACAGGAGCGCCATCACCAGATTCGATGCGGGGCCGGCAAAGGCCACCCACAGCATGTCCTGTTTGGGTCGCCTGAGATTGCGGCTGTCTACCGGCACCGGCTTGGCGTAACCGAAGACAAAGCTGCCCTGGGTGAGAAATATCATCACCAGCGGCATGACGATGGTGCCGACCAGATCCACATGGCGCAGCGGGTTCAGGCTCAGCCGCCCCATCATGGCGGCGGTGGAATCGCCGAAATGCTTCGCCGCCAGCCCATGGGCGACTTCATGCAGGGTGATTGCCAGCAAGACCGGGATGGCACCGTAGGCAATGGCCTGGATCAGCGAAGGATTCATCGCTCGCCAGTGTATCAAACGGCTTCGTCGAGGCCGACGGCCGCAAGCGAACCCAAGCCCGCGCGGATCAGGCCCAGCACCGGGCCGGTCATGTCGATCACGGTGGTGGGCGACAGGCCACAGGCGCCGCCGTCGATCACCAGATCGACCTGTTTGGCCAGCAGGTCGGCAATCTCGTCGGCATCGTTGAGCGGCAGGTCGATACCGGGAAGCAGCAGCGTGGACGATAGAAGCGGCTCGCCCAGTTCGGCCAGCAGGGCCTGCGCGATCACATGATCCGGTATGCGTAGCCCGATGGTGCGCCGCTTCGGATGCGCCAGGCGGCGCGGCAGTTCGCGCGTGGCTTCAAGGATGAAGGTATAGGCCCCTGGGGTGGCCGCCTTCAACATGCGGTATTGGGCGTTGTCGAGCTTGGCGAAATTGCCGATCTCGGACAGGTCGCGGCACACCAGGGTCAAATGATGGGTCTCATCGACTTGGCGAATGCGGCGCAGGCGCAGGGCGGCGTTCTTGTCGCCGATGTGGCAGCCCAGCGCATAGCAGGAGTCGGTCGGATAGACGATCACCCCACCGCCACGCACGATGTCTGCCGCCTGCGCGATCAGGCGCGCCTGCGGGTGGGTCGGGTGAATGGCGAGCAATTGCGTCATGTTGCGCGCGTCGCGGCGTGGCTCTGCCCTGCGGGGGAAAATGCCGTGTGCGCCTTCATCGGCTTCACCAGTCGCGCCAAATCGGCACGATATCTGCCGGCAACGGCGGCAGCGTCCCCGGCTCCACCCGGCTCTCGCCCGGGCCGTGATAGTCCGAGCCGCGCGAGGCGCGAAAGCCGAAGCATCGGCACACCTCGGCGAAATGGTTGTATTGGTCGGTCGTGTGGCTGCCGGTCATGACCTCGATGGCATCGCCACCCAAGGATTTGAACTCGTCGAAAAAACGATTCAGTTGCGGGGGTGTCAACTTGTAGCGTCCTGGATGCGCCACCACCGCCACGCCGCCGGCGGCATGGATCCATTGCATCGCCTCGGTCAGGCTGGCCCAGGCATGCTGGACGTAGCCGGGCTTGCCTTCGGTGAGGTAGTGATTGAAGGCATGGTGGGTCGATTTGACTCGGCCGACCTCGACTAAGAAGCGGGCGAAATGGGTACGTGACAGTAGGTCGGGATTGATGGCGTATTTTTTCGCACCGGCAAGCGCCCCGGGCACGCCGGCCACCTCGAGGTCGAAGGCCATGCGCCTGGCCCGCTCATCACGGCCGACACGGATGCGCGCCAGGCCTTCCCTAAGCGATCGGTTGGCGGGGTCGATGTTCAAGCCAAGCATGTGGATGGTCGTGCCCTTGTGCTTCTCGCCCGCATGCCAGGTGACCGATATCTCGACGCCTGCAATGAAGCGCATGCCCAGCGCCGTGGCCGCAGCGGCCGCTTCAGCCAGACCGGCGGTCTCGTCGTGATCGGTCAGCGCCCAGACGTCGACCCCACCGGCGCGCGCGCGCGCGGCTACCTCGGCCGGCTTGAGCAAACCATCCGATGCAAGCGAGTGCGAATGCAGGTCGACGTTCATGGCGATGCGTCGCCATCGGGCGCATGCGGGATGAAATCCTCGATCAGTTTGGCGAGCGCCTCGGGTTGGTCGTGCTGCAGCATGTGACCGGCATCTTCGACCACTGCCTCGGAGAGATGACGGAAGTGCTCGAGGCGCGCCCGGTATTCGGGCTCGTCGATCCACTTGGTGAGCATCTCGGAATTGCGCGCGGCCACGATCAGCGTGGGCGCGGTGATCGCGGCCCAGCAGGCTTCGGCCTCATCGAGACGGTAAAGCGAACCGTTGACGACCTTGTGCGCCGGATCGGCCAGAAGTTCCACCCGGCCGTCCACCTCCGCACCCCAATGGCGCGCCAGGAAGTCGGCCTTCGCCCGGGTAAGCCGCAGATTTCCGCGCATCATGCGCGCGGCCAGTGCGGCGAAATCGGCATAAGGCTTGAATGCGGGTGGCTTGGCCAGCTCATCCATGAAGCGCCGATAGCGCGCCGGCGCTTCGTCCGCATGGGTGCGGCGCATGCCAAACCCTTCCAGATTCACCAGCCGCGCGATCCGCTCCGGCCGCGCACCGGCATAGTGGCTGGCGACATTGCCGCCCAGGCTGTGGCCGATCAGGTTGACCGGCGCATGCGCCGAATAGTGGCGCAGGATGAAATCAAGGTCGGCCACATAGTCGGCGAACCAATAGGCGTCGGCGGACTGACGCTCGGTCAGTCCATAGCCGCGCCAGTCCGGCGCGATCACGCACCAGTCGCGCTTGAGGGCATCGACCAAGAACTGGAACGAGGCCGACACGTCCATCCAGCCATGGACCATGAACAGTTTGGGCGCACCCGCGTCCCCCCACAGGCGCACGTGGTACCTGAGCCCGCGAACGGGGACGAAATCGGACCGGCTGGATTTCATGAAAAATAAAAAGCCGCGCTCGCATCAAAGGGCACGGCCGGCAATTTGCGCAAAGCAGCATTTTACACCCGCGAACCGCAATGCCCACCGCGAGGAGAGGTTGTTGCCGGCTCGAATTCAGCCGATGGCCAGTTAACGGCAACGCCTGCCGTCGGCCCCCAGCTCGGTGCCGCGAATGGCGCCGCCGGCCGCGCCGACTGCAGTCCAGAAATCGCGCCCGCGCCCGCCGCCGAAGAGGTTGCCGAACCAGCCGCCGGCAAGTGCGCCCCACAGCGTGCCGAGGTTGGCGCCAGGCGAACAGGGGTCGGCCACCTTGCCACCGGCCAGCGCGCCAATGGCGCTGCCGGCCGCGATGCCGGCACTGCGGTTGCCGGCCTGCGCACCGATCAGCGCGCCGGCAATACCGCCGGCCAGTTGCCCTTCAGCACGCTGCTCCGCTGCACCGCGAGTGCTCACCGGCGCATAAGCGCTGGCGGCCGACGCCGCGGACCCGCGCACCGCCGGATGGCTGTCCGGGTCGAATGCCCAGCGCGGGTTGTAGAAGCTGGTGCCCGCGCTGTTGTAGACGTCCCGGTCATAGGTCTGCCCGACCAGCGGCAGCGCGAAGGTCGTGACAAGGCCACCCGGCGTCTCGACACTGGCGCAGCCGGTCAGCGCGCATGCGGCGGACAGCCACGGGAGGCGGCGTATCATGCGGCGAAAAATGCGGTGGGCGGCCATGGAGATTGCAATGCAGGCGGTTGATCGGTACGAGGAACTGTATAGCAACTTCCGCTGGCTGGTACCGGAGCGTTACAACATCGGATGGGAATGTTGCGGAAAATGGGCCGCTGACCCCAAACGCTTGGCGCTGATCCATGAAGCAGACAACGGTCTGGTCAGGCGGTTCACTTTCGCGCGTCTGCAGGCCGACGCAAACCGTCTCGCCAACGCATTGCGCGCGCGCGGTGTCATGCGCGGCGAGCGGGTGGCGATCATGTTGCCGCAGGGGCCGGAAACCATCGTCGCGCACGTCGCTTGCTACCAGATGGGCGCCGTCGCGATGCCGCTGTCGGTGCTGTTCGGGCCGGATGCGCTCGAATACCGCTTGATCGACAGCGGTGCGGTCGCCGCGCTGGTCGACATGGCGGCGCATACCAACCTTGCGCCCGTGCTGCGCAACTGCCCGGCGCTGACCTGCGTGATCGCGGTCGAGCCGCACGCAGCCGCGGCGGCCGACGTGCTCGACTACCGCGCCCTCCTGGCCGCCGCCGAACCCGACTTCACGCCTGTGACCACGCATGCCGAAGATGCGGCGCTCCTGATTTACACCAGCGGCACCACTGGCCCGCCCAAGGGCGCACTGATGCCGCATCGCGTGCTCATTGGCAACTTGCCGGGCTTCGTCGCTTCGCAGAACTGGTTTCCGCGCCAGGGCGACGTGTTCTGGTCGCCGGCCGACTGGGCCTGGACCGGCGGCCTGATGGACGCATTGCTGCCCACCCTGTATTTCGGCCACCCGATCGTCGCCGGCATGGCCAGGGGCGCGAATGGACGTTTCGAAGCCGAGCGCGCCTATGCGCTGCTGCAACGCCATCGGGTGACCAACGCTTTCCTCTTTCCGACCGCGCTCAAGATGATGATGAAGGCGGTCGAGCACCCGAGGCAGCGCTACAAGCTCAAATTGCGCGCCGTCATGAGCGCGGGCGAAGCAGCCGGCGAGACGGTGTTCAACTGGGCGCGCGATCGCCTTGGCGTGACCATCAACGAAATGTTCGGCCAGACCGAGGTCAACTACCTTGTGGGCAACAGCCATGAGAAGTGGCCGGCGCGGCCGGGTTCGATCGGCCGGCCCTATCCCGGACATCGGGTGGCGGTGATCGACGCCGCCGGCCTGGAAGTACCGCGCGGCGCCAACGGCGAGGTCGCGGTGAACCGCTACGACATCCACGGCCACCCCGACCCGGTATTTTTTCTCGGCTACTGGCACCAGGAAGCCGCCACCCGCGCCAAATTCAGCGGCGACTGGTGCCGCACCGGCGACGAGGCGATCATGGATTACGACGGCTATCTCTGGTACCAGGGCCGCGCCGACGACATGTTCAAGGCGGCCGGCTATCGCATCGGCCCGTCCGAGGTGGAAAACTGCCTGCTCAAGCACCCTGCCGTGGCCAATTGCGCGGTGGTGCCCAAGCCGGACAGCGAGCGCGGCGCGGTGGTCAAGGCCTATATTGTCGCGGTCGCCGGCGTCACGCCCTCGGCGCAACTGATCGAGGAGATTCAGGCACATGTGCGTGGCAAGCTCGCGCCCTACGAATATCCGCGCGAAATCGAATTCATCGACAACCTGCCGATGACCACCACAGGCAAAGTGCAGCGTCGCCTGCTGCGCCTGGCCGAGGAAGAGCGCTTCAAATCCCGCAGTGCGCAACCCAAGACAGGAAATGAGAACACATGATCGATCTCTACACCGCCACTACCCACAACGGCATTCGCGCCAACATCGCGCTCTTCCCGGTGGTCAACCAGCGCCGCGCCTGGGTCGGCGAGGCAGAACTCAGGCATCTGGCGCGCTGGGCCGATGCCCTGGGCGCATGCCCCGGCGTCATAAAAGGGTTGGCCGAGTCGTCGTGACCAGCGGGCGCGGCACACGGGTCGCGCTCGCCGGCTTTTCGTTTACTTTCAAAAATTGATCCGGAGATTCTCATGATGGCATTGCTGGCCGATCCGCAGGCGTGGATCGCGTTCCTGACGCTGACCGCGCTGGAGCTGGTGCTGGGCATCGACAACGTGATCTTCATCTCCATCCTGGTCGACAAG
>JAYVST010000414.1:0-2121 GCA_043775255.1 Burkholderiales bacterium | reverse complement strand
CGCATGCAATGCCGATCATGTAGCGTGTAAGCGATATCATTTTTTCCTCTGGAATTCGATTGGTCCGCATGGCGTTGCCGCCGAAGGCGCTCGGGTTGGTCGCGGCCCCGACCAGGCCTCCGGGCAATTCGGCCTGATCGATTCGTTTGACAGCAAGAGGCGGTCCAACTATTCTGCACGTCCGAATCTGAAAGGCAAGCCCGATCATGAGCCCTCTGCGCACTGTCCTGCTGATCATCGCATGCGCCGCCATCCTCCCGGCCTGCGCGCCCCTGACCACCCAGAGCCCGGACGGCTCCCTGCGTCCGCTCAACGCGATCACCGACGGCGAAGACCGTCACCTGATGCTGTTCGGCCACGACGTGGTGTCCTACTTCACGGAGAAGACCCATCGCAAGGGCGACCCGGCGATCAGGAGCGTGATCGACAGTGTCACTTTCCGTTTCGCCACGCGCGAGCACAAGGCCTTGTTCGACCGCGATCCGTCGAAGTACATTCCGCAGTACAACGGCTATTGCGCCAACGGCATCGTCTACGGCATTCCGTGGGGCGGCGACGCGGACTCGTGGCGCATCATCGACGGCAAGCTCTACATGTTCGGCGGCAAGGGGTCGCGCGACGGTTTCTATGTCGACATCCCGCGCAATGTCGCCCTGGCCGACAAGTACTGGAATGAAGAAGTGAAGGGCTCGAACGCCTTCATCCAGCGCGTCAAGCGTTATATCTTCAACCGCGTGCCGCACTACAAGAGCGGTGCGGAACTGGCCGAGGAAGTCGCGCGGTCCGGCGGCGGCAAGTCATGAGTTTGCGCGGGTGCGTCCGGCCGGCCCCTCCTGCTGCGGAAGTGGGGCAGCGGCGGATCGTTTCTGTGTCCCTTTGAGCGGTTCACCCTATACTTCAGACCATGAAATACAAATTGCTCGGCCGTACCGGAGTCAAAGTCTCCGAACTGTGCTTCGGCACCATGTCCTTCGGCGGCGATGCCGATGAACCGACTTCGGCCGCCATGTACCAGGCCTGCCGCGACGCCGGCATCAACTTCTACGACTGCGCCGACCAGTACAACAACGGGCGCTCCGAGGAAATCCTCGGCAGGTTGATGGCCGGGCATCGCGACGAACTGGTCATCACCACCAAGTGCTACAACCCGTCCGGCAAGGACATCAACGCGCGCGGAACCTCGCGTCGCCACGTGGTGCGCGCCCTCGAAGCGAGCCTGAAGCGCCTGGGCACCGATCGCGTCGATGTGCTGTTCCTGCACCAGTACGACAAGAACACCCCGATCGACGAATCGATGCGCGCGCTCGAAGACGTGGTGCAGGCCGGCAAGGTGCTCTACCCGGCGGTGAGCAACTATGCCGCGTGGCAGGTGCAGCGTTCGGTGGATATCCAGGAGCGCAACAACTGGGCGCGCTTGCAGGTGATCCAGCCGATGTACAACTTAGTCAAGCGCCAGGTCGAGGTCGAACTATTGCCGATGGCCGAAGCCAACGGCATCGGCGTGATTCCTTACAGCCCGGGCGCGGCCGGCCTGCTTTCGGGCAAGTATTCGGGAGATGCCACCGGGCGTCTCAAGACCAACAAGATGTACGAAGCCCGCTACGGCGAGGAATGGGTATTCGCGGTGGCCGAGAAATTCGTTGCGTTCTGCAAGGCGAGGAGCCTCAATCCGGTGGCCGCAGCCGTCGCCTGGGTTGGGGCCCATCCTGCGATCACCGCCCCCATTATCGGTGCGCGCAATGTCGAACAGCTGAAAGATTCGCTGGCCGCGGTGGACATCGATATGTCGCCCGCCCTGCGCGACGAAATCAGTGCGCTGTCGCGCATGCCGCCGCCGGCGACCGACCGGCTCGAAGAGGTCAAGAAACCGCGCGGCTAGCAGCCTGTCGGACTTGGGGAGCGTCGTGCGCGCGACCCGCATATTGCGGTTCGCGCCTGGCGCCTGCGTTTGACAATCCGTTTGTGCCGACGTGTGGGCTGCCGATCGCGCTTGCGCCAAAACCGAACAGGTCGACTGCTCGGTAAGCGCGACGCATCGCCTCGGTGTCATGCGTGAACCAAGCCGAAAGCCAGGCTCGATAGTCGGCTGCGCACGCGGCCGGCGAGGCGTGCTTCCGCAGT
>JAYVST010000413.1:0-2941 GCA_043775255.1 Burkholderiales bacterium | reverse complement strand
CCTGGTGCTGTTGCGCACCGCACTTGAAGACATGGTCGAGCGCGACCTGTCCGGGTTTCTCTGTGGCTCAGATGAAGAGATCGTTCCGACGGCCTGGCTACCGCTGCCGATGCGTCCGCCTTCGAGCGACGAGAGCGCGCTGCGATAACCCTCGCCCGCTTGGCTGATCATGTTCTCGGCCGGTACCCGGCAATGCTCCAGCAGCACCTGCGCGGTATCCGAGGCGCGCTGGCCGAGCTTTTCTTCCAGCCGCGGCACCGAATAACCGGGCATGGCGGTAGGCACCAGAGACGCGCTGATGCCGCGCTTTCCTGTTTCCTCGTCCCGCACCACGACTCGGCGTTCTAATCGAGACCAGACAAACTCGTCGGTCTCACCCAATCAATCATCGACTTATGACCGCCTCTCGTGAAAACGTTGGGCCACTACTGGTAAAAGTTCATAAAAACAAACAGTTATGATTTTTCAAAACATAATTGTTTCGAAACAAGATTGTTGTATTTTTCTCAGATGCCCCAACGGCGAAAGGCGGGCCACCTGTGGATGACTACTCCAAGAAATCATACGGCCGGAACGCGGAAGTCAGCGCCATCTATCGGCTCTTCGGAGCAGTCCACGACGTCGCGATGCCAGGGCCGCGGCGCCTTGGAAAAACCTTCCTGCTCGATCGCTTGGTCGATGCGTCCGACAAACACCGCTGGATCGCGATCAAGGTCGATGTCGCAGGATGCGCCGATCCGCGCGCCTTTTTCCGCGAACTGTGCGACAAGATCGCCGCGAAAAACTCTCGCGGGGACCAAGCCATCAAGTTCCTTCATCAACGCGTTGGCCAGTTGCTCGCACCGCGCGCCGATCCAGCCGGCAGTTGGTACCAGCCGCTCACTTCGGTCGACTACGAAACCTACGTTGAGCGCCTGCTCAAGACCATGAACGACGAGCCCGAGCGTCGCTGGGTCTTGCTCATCGATGAACTGCCGATTTTCCTCAAGGGACTGCACAACAAAGAAGGGCAGGGCGTCAAAGCGGCCCGTAACTTCATGAATCTGTTCAGCCGCGTGCGTGCGGCCAATCCACGCGTACGCTGGATGGTCACCGGGTCGATCGGGCTGGAACCGCTGGCCCAGGCCGGACAGTACGTGGGGGCGCTGGCCAAGTTTCATCCATACGAACTCCACCCTCTGGAGCAGGCGCAAGCCGAGGACTACGTAAAGGATCTGGCGCGGACGCGGCAGCTCATGTCGCGAAGCGCGATCACCGATACCGAAGCCCGCGCCATCGTCGCCGCTGTCGGCTGGCGCGCAGCCTACTACCTTGAAGCGCTCGCTCAACAAATGAACGATGAGCCAAGCGAGAACCCGGCGCAGGCCGATCACCTGGTCGAAGATGCCATGCAGCGGTTGCTCCAACCCGCCCTGGGGACGACCTTTGGCGTCTGGGAAGAGCATTTGACCAAGCACTACCCGGACCCCGACCGTGCCATCGCATTCGCGGTGCTCGCCATCCTCGCTCCGCACCCCAGCGGGCGCGATGTGGACACCCTGCTGACGGGGATCGCGCGACCGGAACTGGCAAAGAACACCCTACGCAGCCTGCTTACCCGTCTGCACGCGGAAGGCTTCATCGCGATCCGTGAGTGGGAGAGCGAAAACCCGACAGCGGCCTTCCTCAATCCCTTGCTGCGGCGCTGGTGGCACCGCTTCAAACCTCACGCGGCCGCGTAAGCGGTTCATCGTCCGGACGCCAACGTGGACTTCACCTACTTCAACCCGCACTCGCAAAGCGAACCCGACTTCCTGGCGAACTTCGTCGCCCGGCAGGACGCGATCGACTTCCACTTGCGGCAACTCCGCGCCGTCCCGCCCGGCCGTGCGGCGCGTCATCACTTGATCGTGGCGCCACGCGGCTACGGCAAGACATCGCTGCTCCGTCGCCTGGCCATCGAAGTCCGGACCGATGCGAAGCTGCGCGAAGGCTTCATCGCGCTGTCGTTCCGCGAAGAGCAGCACAACGTCATCAGCCTCGACGTGTTCTGGCGCAACTGCCTGCAATCCCTGCTTGAAGCGCGCGAGGACGAGCAGGCACCCGAAGCCGAAATCGAAGCCCTCGATCAAGCATGGACCCATCACGCACCGCGTCAGGCGCTGAGTCGGGAGGACCAGGACGGCCAACCCGCATGGCGTGAATTCAATGACCGGTGCAGGCAGCTGCGACGCAGGCCGCTGCTGCTGATCGACAACCTCGATGCCCTACTCGCCGGTCTCGCGCCGACTCACCAATGGGCATTGCGCGGCATCCTGCAGCAAGAGGACGGCCCGGCCCTGATTGCCGCAGCGTCGCGCTACCCCGAGGCCACGCATGACCCAAAGGCCGCGTTCTACGACTTTTTCCGCATCCAGACGCTCGACAAACTGAGCGACCAGGAAGTCATGCGCTGCCTGCGCACCTTGGCCACCCATCGCGGCCCAGCCGGGCGGGGCGTGCTGGAACTCCTCAACAACGATCCGGGCCGCGTCGCCGCGCTCAACACGCTTGCCGGCGGCAACCCACGCACGCTCGCTGTCCTGTACAACGTGCTCGAGTCGCACATGAGCGCCGACGTCCTGTCGCAGCTTGGCGCCATGCTGGACACCTTCACCGGCTGGTACCAGGCGCGCACCGAGGAACTGCCCATGCAGGCGCGCGCCGTCTTCGATGCGCTGGCCCTGCACTGGGACCCGATCACCGCCGCCGCCCTGGGTGCCACTACCGGCCTGGATACGGCCGTGGTCAGCAGCCAACTATCGCGGCTGGAAAAGTCGGGCTTCATCGAAGCAGTCGCGATGAACCGTCGCGGCAAGGGCCGCAACGGCTATCAGGTCAGCGAGCGTTTTTTCAACATCTGGTACCTGATGCGCAACGGGCCGCGACGGGCCAGGCAAAGCATCCGATTCCTCACCGTATT
>JAYVST010000412.1:0-2622 GCA_043775255.1 Burkholderiales bacterium | reverse complement strand
GGCGAGATCGCCGCACGACTGGAGAAGGTGTTTGCGCTGTTTCCACGCCTGAAAGACCGGCAGACGCAACTGGCGGGGTCGCTTTCCGGCGGGGAGCAGCAAATGCTGGCGATCGGGCGCGCCATGATGGCCGGGCCGCGGCTGTTGTTGCTCGACGAGCCTTCGCTGGGTCTGGCGCCACGTCTTGCCGGCGAGATTCTCGAAACCCTCGGACGCCTGAACCGTGAAGGCCTGTCGATCCTGCTGGTGGAACAGCGCGCGCCGCTGGCGCTGAAGCTGGCCACGCGCGCCTATCTGCTGGCGGTCGGAAAAGTGGTGGCTGAAGTCACGCCCGACCAGATCGCGTCGCCGCATGACCTTGCGAGGTACTACTTTGCTGCGGCCTGAACGCGCCGGACCGGCGATGGCGATCGGCTGGGTCGCCGCTGTCATCCTGCTCGCCTATACCTTCATCGTCGGCGGCTATCTGGTCACCGTGCTCGGGTTTGCCGCCCTGTATGCGATTTTCGTCACCGGGCTCAATTTTTTCATGGGCTATACGGGCCAGGTGTCGTTCGGCCAGAACGCCTTCGCCGCCATCGGCGGCTATACCTCGGCGGTGCTGACCACGGCCTACCAATGGCCGGTGTTCGCCGCCATGCCCCTGGGCATTGTCGCGGCGGCATTGCTGGCGCTTCTGATTGGCTACCCGACCCTGCGCCTGCGCGGGCATTATCTGGCAATGGCGACCCTGGCGCTGGGCATGATCGTGCAGGAAATCGCGGTGCAATGGGACCGTGTGACCATGGGCTATACCGGCATTGCCGCCATTCCGCCGTTGGGCGCGTTCGGCCGCGAATTGCCGACCGAGCGCTGGCAGCTGGCGGCGCTGCTGGTGTGCCTGGCCCTGTCGATCTGGGTCTCTGCCCGCCTCAAGCATTCGCGCATGGGGCATGCGCTGGCCGCGATCGCCGGGTCGGAGGACGGCGCGCGCGCCCTCGGCATCGATGTCGCGCGCTACAAGCTGATCGCCTTCGTGATCGCCGCGGTTTACGCAGCCTTCGCCGGTTCTCTCTTCGCTCACACGGTCGGCTTTGTCAGCCCCGAGGTGTTCGGCCTGCACATGGTGGTGCTGGGCTTCACCATGCTCTACGTGGGCGGTATCGGCACGGTGTTCGGGCCACTCGTGGGCGCCTTCATCATCAGCCTGTTGCCTGAGACCTTCCGCGCCTTCAAGGACACCCAGGACTTAGCCTATGGCGTGGCGCTGATCGTCATCCTGATCTACGCACCCAAGGGGCTGGCCTCGCTGGCGACATTGTGGCGCGCTCGCGGCACAGCGGGGCGCTCGCCATGAGCCTGATCGAAGTCGACAATGTGACGCAGCGCTTCGGCGGCCTGACGGCGGTGGACAACGTCGCTTTCGCCATCGAGGCCGGCACGATCAGCGCCATCATCGGGCCCAACGGCGCGGGCAAGACCACGCTTTTCAACCTGATCTCCGGTTTCCAGACCCCGGTTGCCGGCCGTATCCGCTTAGACGGACAGGACATCACCGGCATGGCGCCGCACCGCATCGCCGCGTGCGGCCTGGTGCGCACGTTCCAGTTGGTGCAACTTTTTCCGGACCTGAGTGCGCAGCAGAACGTCGAGGTCGGTTGCCACCTGCGCGGCAGCGGCGGGCTGTGGGCGGCGCTCGCCCGCACCGCGCAGGCCAGGCGCGAATTGCAGGCGGCTGCGGCGATCGCGCATGAGCTGCTTGCCTTCGTCGGGCTCGACGCTCGCGCCGACATGTCGGCGGGTGCGCTCACCTACGGCCAGCAACGCCTGCTCGAAGTCGCGCGCGCCATGGCCGCGGGGCCGAAGCTTCTGCTGCTCGATGAACCGGCGGCGGGACTCAACGCGATCGAGACCGAACATCTGGCGCGGACGCTCGCGGCGATCGTCGCGCGCGGCATCACCGTGCTTTTGATCGAGCACGACATGAGTCTGGTGATGAAAGTGGCCAACCATATCGTGGTGCTCGATTTTGGCCGCAAGATCGCGGAAGGAACGCCGGCCGAAGTGCAGAACGATGCGGCGGTGCTGGAAGCTTATCTGGGCGGCGCGGACGCGGGTTCGACTACCGGGGCTACGCATGCCTGAATCTACTTTCCTGCTCCAGACCCTGGTGTCGGGCATCGGCACCGGGTGCATTTACGGGCTGATCGGCATCGGCTTTTGCGTGATCTACAACGCCTCGGGCATCGTCAACTTCGCACAGGGCATGTTCGTCATGTTGGGTGGCATGCTGACGCATGCCTTGTTCGCACGCGCCGGTTGGCCGTTGCCGCTCGCGGCGCTGGCCGCGATCGCCATCGTGGCCCTGATCGGTGTCGTCATCGAGCGCCTGGTGGTACGTCCACTTTGGAAGCGCAATGCCACCATGTTCGTGATGATCCTGGCCACGCTGGCGGCGCAGATCGTGGTCGAACGCCTCACCCTTCTGGTAGCGGGTGACCAACCCAAGACCTTTCCCGGCTTTTCCGACGCGCCGCCGTTCAAGCTGGGCGGTGTCGCCATCAGCGTTCAACTGCTGTGGATCGCCGGCATCTCGCTGCTGCTGGTGGCCGCTCTGGCGCAGTTTTTCGCCCGTACCCGCAC
>JAYVST010000411.1:0-2852 GCA_043775255.1 Burkholderiales bacterium | reverse complement strand
TTGCAAGGAGAGAGGTTTGATGCAGCGCGTCCTGCTTGCGCGCCCGCGCAGCGACGCCATCTTCTGCTACGTCGTCGTCGTCGCCCACGGAGTGCTGCGCGGCCTCCGGCAGTTCGCATCGGCACGCGAGACGCCCTGCGCGCGGCTACCTCGAAAACGCGGTGGTGCTGTTCTGTTCGGATAACTTCGATTGTCTAACCGAGGAACCTGGAAATGACTGGAACTTGCTTGATCACCGGTGGATCACGCGGCATCGGTCGCGCCACCGCCCTGGCGGCTGCGCGCGCCGGCTGGGATGTCGCCATCAACTATCGCGATCATGCCGATGCCGCGGAGTCGCTGGCAACGGAGATTCGCGCCCTTGGCCGCAAGGCGCTGACAATCCGGGCCGACGTGGCAGTCGAAGCCGACATCGTCGCCATGTTCGAAAAGGCGGAATCCGGGCTCGGTGCGATCCGTGCATTGGTCAATTCCGCCGGCATCTCCAATCACGGCAGGGTTGATTCTCTCGATGCAGCTTGCCTGCGGCGAATGATGGAAGTCAACGTCATCGGCCTCATGCTGTGCTGCCGCGAGGCCGCGCGGCGCATGTCGACGGCGCACGGCGGGCGGGGCGGGGCCATCGTCAACGTGTCGTCGATGGCGGCCACCATCGGCGGGCGCGGCGGTGCTTCCACCTATGCGGCCTCCAAGGGCGCGGTCGATGTCTTCACCATGGGCTTCGCCAAGGAAGTCGGCGCCGAAGGCATTCGCGTCAATGTCGTGCGGCCGGGCGTGACCGAAACCGACATGATCGTCGGCATGCACACCGGGCCAAAGCGTGCGGAAGTCGAAGCGTCGATCCCGATGAAGCGGTTTGGTCAGCCCGAGGAGGTGGCGCAAGCCATCGTCTGGCTGTTGTCCGACCAGGCGTCGTTCGTGACCGGTGCGCATTTGAATGCGGGCGGGGGCGGATTTCTGGTCGGCTCGAACTGATGGTTGGTCGCGCGGGTGGGGTTCACTCGTCAGCGAGCAACTGACCGTCGGCGGCGCCCCACGCCAGACGCACGCGCGCGCCCGGCTCGGGTAGCGTGAAATCGGCATGGTCCGGGCGGGTAAGAATCAGTTCGCGCCCGAGTGCCTGCACCGTGCAGCGCAACGACGCACCCAGATGCAGGTAGCCGGCGAAGGTGCCGACCACCGCGTTCTCGGCAGGTTCGTCGTCGCCTGCAAAGCGCATACGTTCCGGCCGCACGCACACCGTTCCCCGGGTGCCGCTCCCGCCGGCGCCACGCGCGCCCGACACATGCACAGCACCGCTGGAACCGTCGGGGTAGGTAACTAACGCGCGCATGCCGTCGTTCTCGCGCACGGTCACATCGACCAGATTGGCTTCACCGAGGAAGTCGGCGACGAATCGGGTACGAGGGTACTTGTAGACGTTGGTCGGCGTGTCGATCTGTTCGATCCGCCCGGCGCGCATCACCGCGATGCGGTCGGACATGACCATGGCTTCTTCCTGGTCGTGGGTGACATGCAACACCGAAACGCCGGTTTCGCGCTGGATGCTTTTGAGCTCGATCTCGACCTGCTGGCGCAAGCGCCGATCCAGCGCGCCGAGCGGCTCGTCGAGCAGCAGCGCCGCCGGATCGATGATGAGCGCGCGCGCCAGCGCAACCCGTTGTTGCTGGCCGCCGGAAAGCTGCGCGGGAGTGCGGTGCCCGAACTCGGCTAAGCCCACGCGCTCGAGCATGCGCTGGCTGCGGCGGTCGCGCTCGGCGCGCGCGACCTTGCGCATGCGCAGGCCGAAGGCCACGTTGTCGGCCACGGTGAGGTTCGGGAACAGCGCGTAGTTCTGAAACACGATGCCGAGGTTGCGACTGCGCGGCGGCAATGCGACGATCGAGCGGTCTCCGACCCGCACGTCGCCGTGATCGGGATCGACGAAGCCGGCGATGATGCCCAGGGTCGTGGTCTTGCCGGAGCCGCTGGGTCCGAGGAGCGTGAGGAATTCGCCGTCGCGCAGCGTAAAGCTTACGTCGTGCAAGACGCGCACGGCGCCATAGGACTTGCCCAGTTCGCTCACGTCGATGTCGCGTGCGCTGCGCGGGGCGCCGGGTTGGTTGGCGCCCGGTGCGGCTTTGGGGTGATCGGGATTCATTTCAGCGTTCCGTCTGCGCCCGGTCTCCCAGGGCGACACGGTAAACGGTGCGGCGCGCACCGAACAAGGCGATACCGATGACGACCACCAGCACCACCGCGGCGAGCAAGAGCGTGGACACCGCCATGATCGCGGGCGACAGGTTGAACTGGACCTCGGTGAACAGTTTCACCGGGAAGGTGATGGCGCCCGGGCCGGAAATGAACAGGGAGATCACCACCTCGTCGAACGACACCACGAATACCAGCAGCGCACCCGAGAGCAGGGCCGGCAGGATGGCCGGCAGGTAGACCCAGCGCAGCACCGACCAGGTGCCGGCGCCCAGGCTCATCGCGGAGCGCACCAGTGAAATGTCGAGTTTGCTGAGCGCGGCACGCACGGTGAGGAACACGAATGGCACGCCCAGCACGCCATGCGCGATGGCAATCCCAATCAGGGTGCCGTTGAGTTTTATCTGGATGAAGAACTGGAAGGTACCGAGTGCCAGTACCACCACCGGCATCGCGAGCGGGGCGAGAATGACCGCAGCGATCAGGCCTTCGCCGCGCGACCGCAGGCGCGGCAGGCCGATCGCCGCCAGGGTCGCCGTTGCCACCGACAACAGCACCGCGAGCGCCGACACCTTCAGTGAAAACACGATGGCCTGACGCCAGCCGTCGTCGGCGAACAATTCGCGATAGGCATTGAGACCCCAGGTCGACGGGGGGAACTC
>JAYVST010000410.1:0-2276 GCA_043775255.1 Burkholderiales bacterium | reverse complement strand
CGATTGGTCCACCCTGGTGAAGTTCCAGCGCACGCGCGGCGTGCTGCGGCTGATGGCAGCGGTGATCCACAGCCTGTGGGAAAAGGGCGACCGCAATCCCCTCATCCTGCCGGCCAACGTGTCGATCGATGACCCGCGGGTACAGTCCGAATTGACGCGCTACCTTTCCGACAACTGGGTGCCGGTGATCGAGAAGGATGTCGACGGGCCGAACTCGTTGCCGCTGCAATTGGACGGGCAACTCCCCAACCTGGGCAAGTTTTCGGCTTGCCGGCGGGTGGCGCGCGCCATTTACATGGGGTCGGCACCGACCACGGCCGCGGCGCACAAGGGCATCGAGGATCGGCGCATAAAACTCGGTTGTGTGATGCCGGGTGAATCGCCGGCCGTGTTTGGGGACGCCCTGCGCCGCATGGCGGGCGCAGCTACCTACCTCTACCAGGACGGGCCGCATTACTGGTATTCGACCCAGCCCACGGTGACCAAACTGGCCGAAGACCGCGCCGAGCAGTTCAAGCGCGAACCGGACAAGGTGGTGCAGGAGCTGGAGCAACGCTTGCGCCGCGATCTGGCGCGCATGGGGGACTTCAATCGAGTTCACCCGATGCCGCCGACCGGCGCGGATGTGCCGGACGATCGCGATGCACGATTGGTGGTGCTGGGCGTCAACCATCCGTATAGCAAGGAGGCCGACAACGCGGCGGAAGTGGCGGCCAAGACGATTCTGGAGACGCGCGGCAACACGCCACGGCTTTTCCGCAACACCCTCGTGTTTCTGGCGGCGGACAAGACACGATTGCAGGACCTCGATGAGGCTGCGCGAAAGTACCTGGCCTGGGATTCGATCCTGACGGAAAAGGTGCAACTCAACCTGACGCCGTACCAGGTGACACAGGCCGAAACGCAAAAGACGGCCGCCGACAGCGCGGTCACTGCCCGCCTGCCGGAAACCTACCAATGGTTGCTGGTGCCGGTGCAGACCACCCCGCAAGCGCCGATCACCTGGGACACGGTGAGGCTCTCCGGGCAGGAAGCACTCGCCGTGCGCGCCAGCAAGCGCCTGCGTTCGGACGAGCTGTTCCTCACCGCGTTTGCGGCGACGCGCCTGCGCATGGAACTGGACCGCGTGCCGCTATGGCGTGGCGACAACGTGGCGGTCAAGCAATTGGTCGAGGATTTTGCGCGTTACCTGTACCTGCCGCGGCTGAAGGACTCTTCCGTTCTCGTCAACGCCGTTGGCGAAGGCGTCAGTCTGATGACGTGGGAAAAGGACGCCTTTGGGTTCGCGGACAGCTACGACGAGGGTGCGGGGCGCTATCGCGGCCTGCGGGCCGGCCAGTTGATCAGCACGATCGATGCGCATTCGCCGTCGTTGCTGGTGAAGCCGGACGTGACACGCAAGCAGCTTGATGAGGAATCGGCGGCGCAACCCCCTGCGGTGCCGCCTTCGGGCTCGACCGGGGAGCCGGTCACGCCCGCCGGTCCAGGCCCCGGACCTGCGGCGCCGACTGCGCCAACGCAACCAAAGCGGTTCTACGGGACCGTGACGCTGGACCCTGCGCGCGTCGGCCGCGACGCCAGCAACATTGCTGAGAACGTGATCGCACATCTGGCGGCACTGGTCGGTTCGGACGTCAAGGTGACGCTGGAGATCGAGGCGCGCGTTTCTTCCGGGGTGCCGGATAACGTGGTGCGGACGGTGACAGAGAACGGCCGGACGCTGAAATTCACGGCGCAGGGATTTGAGAAGGAATAGCTTTCGATTTGTGGGGGCGGCATGAGTTCTCGATTGCAAGTTGCGAATGCCGAATTCAAGTCGGCGATGAAGCCGTTCGCCAAGAAGCGCGTAAACCTGTATGACGCACTCTTGGCGTTTCGCACACGAGAAGGTTGAACGTCGAATCGCGGGTGCACTGAAGCAACTCGACGAATTAGAAGGGACTGATACTGTTCTACGCGCCCTCGTTGAACGAAAAATTCAAGAGCGTATGGATGGAGACAAGCCGTGAACCGTTTCGGAAGGTGGGACAGTATGGTCGCGTGGCGCATGCTTTCTTGTCTAGTCCGATGTGAATCGAGAAAAGTGCATGGAAGGCCGATCCGCAATTGACGATTGGATAACCACTGGATACGGAAAAGGGAAATGCGTGGCCAATCGATCGCTTGCGGAACACGAATTAGTCTGAAGTTCCCCCCAGAGGCCGCGCGGCGACGCGGGCGAAATGAGAGTGAAGCGAGGCGGTTTCGGGGCTGATTTCGGAGTCATTTTGTAGCCA
>JAYVST010000409.1:0-4179 GCA_043775255.1 Burkholderiales bacterium | reverse complement strand
CGAGAGTTCGGCCAGCGCCGCGCGCACGCCGGCGCCGACCTCCACTTCCGAGGCGCCGCGGCTGCGCGTCACCTCGAAGCCCACCACCGGGCGGCCGTTGAGCAGCGCCAGCGAGCGGGTCTCGGCGCTGCCGTCGGTGATTTTTGCGATTTCATCCAAGCGCACGCGCCGCCCGCCGGAAATGGAAAGTTCGACGCGCCCGAGTTCTTCAGCCGAGCGCACGTTGCCGAGCGTGCGCACCGCCTGTTCGGCCGTGCCGATGTCGACGCGGCCGCCGCCGGCTTCCTGCTGCACCTGACGCAGCTGGCGCGACACTTCCCCGGCGCCGATGCCGAATGAAGACAGCCGCGCCGGGTCCAGCGCGATGCTGACCTCGCGCGTGACGCCGCCGACACGGCTGACCGCGCCGACCCCACGCACCAGCAAGAGGCGTTTGGCTATCGTGTCCTCGACGAACCAGGAGAGGCCTTCCTCGTCGAGCCGGTCGGAAGCCACCGTGTAGGCGAGGATTGGGCTGCCCGCCAGGTCGAGCTTGGTGACCACCGGGTCGCGCACGTCACCCGGCAGATCGGCACGTACCCGCGCGACGGCCGAGCGCACATCGTCGAGCGCTTCCTGCACCGGCTTCTCGAGCCGGAATTCGGCGGTGATGGTGACGCTGCCATCCTGCACTTTGGTGAAGACGTGCTTCAGGCCCTGCAGGGTGGCGATCGAATTCTCAATCTTGCGCACGACATCGGTTTCCAGTTGCGCAGGCGAGGCCCCGGGCAGGGACGCGCTGACATTGATGGTCGGCAGGTCAAGGTCAGGGAAGTTCTGCACCTTCATCGCGGAGAAAGACAGCATGCCGGCGAGGCTTGCCAGCACGAAGAACATCAGCGCCGGAACGGGGTTGCGGATGCACCAGGCGGAGACGTTCATTTGGCCACCACTTTCACCGTGTCGCCATCGGCCAGGAAGGCCACACCGGTGGCGACGATGCGGTCGGCCGCAGCCAGCCCCTTGAGCACTTCGACCTGGCTGTCGACGCGGCGCCCGGTCTCCACTTTCAGGCGCGAAACTTTCGTCTGGCCGTCCTGCAGCGGACCCGCGCGGTACACCCAGGAGTAGCCGTCGCGCATCACTACCGCGTCCTGCGGCACGGTCAGGCCGCTGGATTCGCCGAGACCGAATTCGCCGCGCGCGAACATGCCCGGCTTGAAGCCGCGCTTGGCCGCCTCCGGCATGTCCACATACACCAGCGCGTTGCGGCTGATGGCATCCACCGTGGGCCCGATCACGCGCAGCTTGCCTTCGAGGGTGCCGACACCGGCAGCGGTGATGGCGACGCCGAGACCGGGCTTGAGTTTGCCCAGTTCGCCGGCGGTGACTTCGCCGCGCCATTCCAGCCGGCCCTTGCGGATCAGGCGGAACAGCTCCGTGCCCTGCGGCACCACCGCGCCGACGGTGGCGTTGCGCGCCGAGATGACGCCGTCGTCGCTGGCGACGACGCGGGTGTGGCCTAAGCGCAGGCGCTGGGTGTTCTGCTGCGCGCGCGCGACTTCCAAGCGCGCCTGCGCGGTTTTCTCGGCCGTGGCGTATTGCGCGACCTGCTGTGCCGACAGCGCGCCGCTGCCGGCGATCGACTGCGCGCGCTCGGCATTGGCGCGCGCTTCGGCCAGCGTGGCTTCGGCTTCGGCCACCTGGGCGCGGGCCTGGGCGCCCTCCGCCTCCACCGTTTCGGACGCGAACAGCGCCAGCACCTGGCCGCTTTTGACCACGTCGCCTATCTGGGCCCGCACTTCCTTCAGACGCAGGCCGTTGGACTCGGCGCCGAGGATGGCTTCCTGCCAGGCGGTCACCGAGCCGTTGGCCGCGAGCGTCAAGGGCACGGCGCGGGTTTGCGGCTGCACCAGGGTCACGGTGAGCGCGGGCTTGATCGCGGCGCTCGCCTTGGCGCCCTTGTCCTGCGTCTTGTCGGCAGTCTTGTCCTGTGCGAGTGTGCCGCCGACCTGGGTCATGCCGCACAGCGCGGCGAGGAAAACGAGCCGCTTGAGTGTGGTCGTCATTGCGCTGATGTCCTTGCTATTTGCCGCGCGCGGCGGCCGTATCGAGGCTGCCGTCCCAGCCGCCGCCGGCGGCACGGTAGAGCGAGATCCAGGCGGCCACGCCTTCGTATTCCAGCGCAACCAGATTCGCGTCGGCGGCATGGGAGGTGCGACGGGCGTCTTCGAATTCGATCAGGTTGCCCAGGCCGGCGCGCTGGCGTGTGCGCGCCGCTTCCATGCTTTCGCGGTAGCCGGCGGCGGCGGCGCGGGTATCGTTCAAACGGTCGGCTACGCCGGCCAAGCGCACCATCGCTTCTTCCACCTCGCGCACGGCGTTGCGCACCTTGCCGCGATACACCGCTTCAGTCGCCGTGTACTGCGCACGCGCCGCGTCCGCGTTGGCCAGGCGCCGGCCGCCATCGAGCAGGGGCAAGGTGAGCGAAGGGCCGATCGACCAGGTGGTCACGCTGATGGTGCGGCTGCCGTCCAAGCGCGACCGGGTGGGCGCGATGTTGCCGGCCAGTGACAGGCGCGGGTAGCGCTCGGCTTCAGCCACGCCGATGCCGGCGCTGGCAACAGCAACATCGCGTTCGGCGGCGGCAATGTCGGGGCGCTGTGCCAGCACCTGCGCCGGCAGCGCGTCAACGGCAAAGCGCGGCGGGCGCGGCAGGCGCGGCGGCGCGCCCGCCGCGCGGGCCACGAGGGCGCGCAGCGCCGGTTCTTCGCTGGCCGTCAGCGCCACCAGGCCCTTGATGTCGATTTCGCATTGCGCCTGCTTTTGCAACAGATTGGCGGCGCCATCGGCGGCCGCGGCTTTCGCAAGTGCGGCGGTGGCCGGCGCTTGCAGGCCGGCGCCCGCGGCAATGCCGGTCAGGCGTGCGGTTTCGGCGCGCGAGGCGGCGTCCGCACGCGCGAGTTCCACCTGGAATTCGCACAGCCGATAGTTGGTGTAGGCGTTGGCCACTTCGGCGGCCAGCGCCACGCGGGCGTCATGCCAGGCGGCGACGTTGGCGTCGAGCTGGGCGCGTGCCGATTCGCGCTGGCGCGCTGCGCCGCCGAAGAGATCGATCTCCCAACTGCTTTGCAAGCCCACCTGCGCCTGCGAACGCAACACCGCCGGCCCGCCGAAGCTGAAGGCGGAACGGCTGGCGCCGGCGGTGGCATCGAGCGACGGCGCGCCCAGCGCGTTGGCGGCGATGGCGTCGGCACGCGCGCGCTCGATGCGCGCGGCCGCCTGGGCGAGGTTTGCACTGGCGGCCTGCGCCGATTCGATCAGGCCGGTCAGTACCGGGTCGTCGAACTGCTGCCACCACTGCTTCAATGCGGCGCTGCTGCCGCCGTGGGCTGTCAGCCCCTGCGCGGCCGGCAACTGTGCCGGCGCCTGCCAGGGCGCGATCTGCGCTGCGGACGGCTTGTAGTCGGGGCCCACGGTGCCGAACAGGCCGCCTGTGAGCGCACAAGCGCCGAGGGCGGGCAGGGTCAGTAGCGCGAACAGCGCGCGCAGGCGCGACCGGCGTGCGGTCTGCGGAGCGGCGAACCGATTCATGAAACGTTCCCTTGCAGCGGCGCGTTGCGGCGTGCCGCCTCGGCTTCGATCATCGCGGTTGAATAATGTGCCAGCCGCTCGGCCAGGGTGTCGATGGCTTCCGGGCCGCCCAGCACCGCCGGCGCAATCGCGTCGACCACGTCGCGACCGACGAAATAGTGGACCGCCATGCCGACGATCGAAAAGGCGAGCCGCTGAACATCGATGTCGGGTTCGCCAACGCCAAAGCGGCGACTCAACATCTTCACCAGGGCTTCATGCTGCGGCTTGATTTCGGCCTCGATCGCCTCTTCCCAGGCGCCGGTCGGCTCGATCATTTCGCGGAAACGCAGCTTCATCACCTGGCGCACTGCTTCACCGTGTTTGAGCGGGCTTAAGAACTCGCCGAAGAATTTGCGCAACGCAGCAAGAAGCGGCAGGCCGAGGTCGATATCGGCGCAGTGTTGCTCCGGAAATTCGTTGAGTGGCTCGGTAAAGGCGGCCCGATACAGGCCGGCCTTGTCGCCAAAGTAATAGCGTATGGCCGAGATATTGGCCCCGGCAGCGTCCGCAATCTCACGTGTAGATGCGGACTCAAAACCCTTCTCGGCAAAGAGTTTAAGCGCA
>JAYVST010000408.1:0-12122 GCA_043775255.1 Burkholderiales bacterium | reverse complement strand
AGCGAAAAGACGCAGTTGGGCCAACCCGTCGTGGTCGACAACAAGCCGGGGGCCGGCGGCAACATCGGCGCGGAGATCGTCGCCAAGTCGCCCGGCGACGGTTACGCGCTGGTGATGGGCACCGTTGGCACCCATGCGATCAACGGTGCCCTATACGCGAAGATGCCGTACGACATGGTCAGGGATTTCGTTCCGGTCGGCATGCTCGCCTCGACGCCGAACCTGCTGGTGGTCAACAACAACCTGCCGGTGAAGTCGGTGCAGGAGCTGGTTGCTTACGCAAAAGCCAATCCGAACAAGCTCTCGTTCGGCTCACCCGGCATCGGCAGCTCGATCCATGTTTCCGGTGAGTTGTTCAAGTCGATGACCGGGACCCAGATGACCCATGTACCCTACAAGGGCCGTCAGTTCGCCCTGCCGGATCTGCTGGGCGGGCAGATCCAGCTGATGTTCGACAACATGCCGTCGGCACTGCCGTTGACGCGTGAAGGCAAGCTGCGCGCACTCGGCCAAACCGGCGCGAAGCGTTCGCCTTCCGCCCCTGACGTGCCCACCATCGCGGAGCAAGGACTGCCCGGCTTCGAAGCGACCGCCTGGTTCGCCATCTTCGCGCCGGCGGGCACCCCAAAAGAGATTGCCCTTCGGCTCAACGCCGAAATGCAGCGCATCTACAAGCTTGCGGACGTGCAGGAAAGATTGAAAACCCTTGGACTTGACCTGATTCTCTCCGCACCTGAAGAACTTGCCAGATATCAGGGGCTTGAAATCGCCAAATGGGCCAGGGTCGTGAAGGATTCCGGCGCCAAAGCCGAGTGAGCGCACCATGACTTCACGCCGCCGGTTCACTTTCGCAGCCGCAGCCGCACTCGCTTCGACCCGCGTGCCGGCCCAGAGCTATCCGGCCAAACCGGTCCGACTGATCATTCCCTTCCCCCCGGGCGGCGCCACCGACATCCTGGGCCGCGTGCTGGCGCAGAAGCTCACCGAACAGATGGGACAGTCGGTGGTGGTCGAGAACCGTCCCGGCGCCGGCGGCACCATCGGCTCGGAGATGGCGGCCAAGGCCGCCCCCGACGGTTACACCATCCTGCTGGCCACGGTATCGACCCACTCGGTCGGCCCCGCGCTCAATCCCAAGCTGGCCTATGACGTCAAGCGCGACTTCGCACCGGTTATCCACATGGCCGACGCGACCAATGTGCTCATCGCCTCACCCACGCTGCCGGTCAACAACCTTGCGGAGCTGATCGCCCATGCCCGCGCCAACCCCGGAAAACTCAACTTCAGTTCCTCCGGCAACGGCACCATCGTCCACATGACCGGCGAGATGTTCAAGATGGCCACCGGCAGCTTCGTCGTGCACATTCCCTACAAGGGCACGGCGCTAGCGATTCCGGACCTGATTTCCGGCCAGATCGCCTTCATGTTCGACAATATTTCGTCGGCCCTGCCGCACATCAAAAGCGGCAAGGTCAAAACCCTCGGCATTTCCGCTCTCAGGCGATCGGCCCTGGTGCCCGACATCCCTACCATGGACGAGGCCGGCCTCAAGGGGTTCGAGAGCAATACCTATTTCGGCGTATTCATGCCCACCGGAACTCCCCAAGCGATCGTCCAGCGCGTCAACGGCGAAATCAACAAGGCGCTGCAGACGCAGGATTTTCGCGAGCGTCTTGCGGTGCACGGCGCCGAGCCGGTAGGCGGTACACCCGAGCAATTCGCCCGCGTGATCGAACGAGAAACCGCCAAATACGCCGCCGTGATCAAGCGCGCCGGCATCAAACCCGAATAACCGGATTCCCGGCGGAAAGACAGACTGATGCAATTCGACTGGCAGTTTCCCTATGCAACCAAACGCATTCCGGTGTTCGCCAGAAATGTCGTCGCCACCTCGCAGCCGCTGGCCGTCCAGGCCGGTATCGACGCCTACAGACGCGGCGGCAATGCCGTAGACGCGGCGCTCGCCACTGCGATCACGCTGACCATAGTCGAGCCAATTTCCAACGGCCTGGGCTCGGACGCGTTCTGCATCCTGTGGGACGGCAAGGCGTTGCATGGCCTGAACGCCTCGGGCCGCTCGCCGCGTGGCTGGACCCCGGACTATTTCGCCAAGCTGGGGCCGAAGCCCGAGCGCGGCGCCAACTCGGTGACCATTCCAGGTGCGGTCTCCGCCTGGCGCGCCCTGTCCGACAAATTCGGCAAGTTGCCCTTCGAGGACCTGTTCGAATTCGCCATCCGCTATGCCAGCGACGGCTACCTGGTGAGCCCGATCGTGCACCAGAAATGGAAGGCCATGGAGCCCATTCTCAAGGGCCAGCCTGGATTCGCCGAGCATTTTCTGCCCAGGGGCCGCGCGCCGCAGGTGGGCGAGAAGTTCGTCCTCAAGGGCGCCGCCGATACGTTGGCGAAAATCGCCGCCAGCAAGGGCGATGCGTTCTATCGCGGTGCGCTGGCCGCAGCGATCGCGCGCCATTCGCAAGCCAATGGCGGGGTGATGGCAGAGGCCGACCTGGCCGCCCACGCCTGCGATTGGGTCACCCCGATCAAGCGCGATTATCGCGGCTACACCCTGCACGAGATCCCGCCCAACGGCCAGGGCATCGCCGCGCTGATGGCGCTGGGCATACTGGAGAATTTCGACCTGGCGTCGCTCGACCCCGATGGTCCCGACAGCCTGCACCTGCAGATCGAGGCGATGAAACTGGGCTTCGCCGACATCAACGCCTATGTGTCCGACATCCGCTTCATGGAAAAGGTCAAGCCGGAGCATCTGCTCGACGATGCCTACCTGAAAACACGCGCCAAACTGATCGATCCGAGACGCGCCACCGATTTCAGGGCCGGTGCGCCCGAGAAGGGCGGCACCATCTACCTGACCGCCGCCGACGAAAATGGCATGATGGTGAGCTTCATACAGTCCAATTTCATGGGTTTCGGCTCAGGCATGGTGGCGCCAGGCGGCATCAGCCTGCAAAACCGCGGCGCCGGTTTTGTCCACACCGCAGGCCATCCGAATCAGGTCGGCCCGGACAAGCGACCTTTCCACACCATCATTCCTGCCTTTCTCACCCGCGATGGCAAGCCGCAGATGAGTTTCGGCGTGATGGGCGGCAACATGCAGCCGCAGGGCCATATCCAGACCTTGATCCGCATGCTCGACTACCGCCAGAACCCGCAGGCCGCCTGTGATGGCCCGCGCTGGCGCGTGGCCGGCGGCATGGCGGTCAATTCGGAGGTCACCATGCTTGAGGCGACCATGCTGGACCTCAAGGCGCGCGGACACCAGATCGCCACTCTCAACGACCCTTACATGGACTTCGGCTCCGGACAGTTCGCCTGGCGGCTCGAAGAAGAGGGCCGCTTTACCGGCTACATCGCGGCCTCGGATGCGCGCAAGGACGGACACGCCGCCGGCATTTGATCGGCCAGCGCCGACGTTTCGTCCAACCGCGCCGGATGTTCAGTCCGGGCCGCGCGGTTATTCACCTGAGGCTCGCCTTTTCTCGCAGCGCGCCGCGATCTTGGCGCGCCCCGATCCCGGCACGCGCACGACGGGACGCCATTGACGTTTCAGGCGTCTTCACCCGACTGCGCGGCTTCGACAGGCATCTGCCGCGCTTCCACCGGCACCGACACCGGAATTGGCGCAGCTACCGGCGCTTGCGTCGCTACCGGCAACGCAGGCGCTGACGGCGGTAGCGCCGCCAAGCCGGCTGCGGCGCGCAATCGGTCGCGCTCGGCGATGACCTTGGCGGCATAGCCGAAATCATCGCCGGTGGCGCCGGAATACGCCTTCAATCCCGACTCGAGACCGCCGAACCGGTGCAAGACGTCCTTGAGGATTAGCGCGCCGACCCGAATGTTGGCGACCGGATTGAGCACCGCTTCCGCACCGCCCAGGATTTCGAACTTGTCGAGGTGGTATTTGGGTATGACCTGCATCAATCCCACCGCGCCCATTCCGGATTCGGCAAACGGATTCAAGCGCGACTCGATCGCCATCACCGCGAGGATCAGGAGCGGATCGACCCCCAATTCCCTGCCGATCTTGTACGTCGTGCCGACGATCTCATACGTGGCGTCCATGGCGACCCGGTACTTGCGCGCCATGTAGCTCGCGACACGCTTGTGCTCCGCCACTTGCGCTGCCGGCAGGCTGTCCGAGGGTTCGACCAAGGCCAGCGTATCGCCGGCCAGCCGTGCCAGTTGGACCGCATCGAGCAGCGGTGGCACTTCATCTCGTAGCGCAACTGCTGCTGCTGCGCGGGGCTGGCTGAACGTATCGACTTCCCAAACCACAAGAGCAACCAGACCGGTCACCATGAGACCTGCTTTGACAACCTTCCACAACGCGCCGGCATAGCGCCGGATAACGAGTCGAGCCATACTTGAAACCTCCTATCTCTGCGCGTCCTCCACCGGCCATCAAACCAAATCCGGGGATGGGGTCGCACTTCGCAGTCGAGGGTCTGGATCGGAGGTCATGAGCCTCCTCTAATTCCGCCAGACCGGAATCGCCGCCTGGCTCCCGACGGGATGGGTAGCCAGAAATGACGCAGCGCTGGATGTCGGACCGCAGGTTCGATGGGTGAACCCGACTTGCCCGGCCATCAGTTGATCAAAAGGACAGGGCGTCGAGATTCGATGCCCCTTCTTGTTTTCAGGGCGCGATTGTAGGGAGTCGATCAGGACTGGTCAATGGCTAATTTTCTTAATAAAATCAAATGTTTAATGATATACCATTGGCATATTCCTGCAAAATCAGGTGGTTGGCGCTATACTTGGAGGACAAAATTTAATTATTTCTAAATCTCTTGAAATATCAAGATCTTAGAGGGTTCTTGCGAGGCCTTGAGCAGGTTGGAGAACTCAAGCGCGTCGATATTGCTGTCTCGCCGCACCTTGAAGTCACCGAAATCTGCGATCGCGTCTTGCGCGCGGGCGGCCCGGCACTTCTGTTTGGCCAGCCGACGGGTCATCGCATCCCAATGCTGGCCAATCTGTTCGGGTCAGTACGCCGGGTGGCACTCGGCATGGGCGTCGAAGCGCGCAACGACAGCGAAGCCTTGGTTCATCTGCGCGAGGTCGGCAAACTGCTCGCCTACCTGAAGGAACCTGAGCCACCCAAGGGCCTGCGTGACGCTTGGGAAAAATGGCCGGTATTGAAACAAGTGATCAACATGGCGCCGCGCGTGGTCGGCGACCCCGCCTGCCAACAGGTCCGCTGGGAGGGCGCGGAGGTAGACCTTGGAAAATTTCCGATCCAGACCTG
The DNA here is from genome assembly GCA_043775255.1 of Burkholderiales bacterium. Classification (GTDB taxonomy): domain Bacteria; phylum Pseudomonadota; class Gammaproteobacteria; order Burkholderiales; family JAEUOS01; genus JAEUOS01. The sequence continues at coordinate 6,850 of JAYVST010000408.1, read as the reverse complement.
CTGGCCCGGCGACGCCGGGCCCCTGATCACCTGGGGCCTGACGGTCACGCGCGGGCCGCACAAGAGCCGGCAAAACCTCGGCATTTACCGGCAGCAGGTGATCGGCCCCAACAAGGTGATCATGCGCTGGCTGGCGCATCGTGGCGGCGCTCTGGATTTTCGTGAGCATGCGCTTACTTCACCGCAAGCGTCGTTCCCCTTGGCGGTTGTCCTGGGTTGCGATCCGGCCACCATGCTCGGCGCGGTTACCCCCGTCCCGGACAATTTGAGCGAATACCAGTTTGCCGGCCTGTTGCGCGGCTCACGCACCGAGTTGGCGAAATGCCTGGGCTCCGCGTTGCAGGTTCCCGCAAGCGCCGAAATCGTGCTCGAAGGGGCAATTCATCCGGACGCCTCCGATCCGAGCGGCTTCGAGTCGGCCGTCGAAGGTCCGTTCGGCGACCATACCGGCTACTACAACGAGACCGAGCGCTTTCCGGTTTTCACCATCGAACGTATCACCACGCGGCGCGAACCGATCTATCACACGACCTACACCGGCAAGCCGCCGGACGAACCGGCGATGCTGGGCGTCGCGCTCAACGAGGTGTTCGTGCCGCTGCTGATCCGGCAATTCCCCGAAATCACCGATTTCTACCTGCCGCCGGAGGGTTGTTCGTACCGGCTGGCGGTGGTCAGCATGAAAAAGTCCTATCCCGGCCATGCCAAGCGGGTGATGTTCGGTATCTGGAGCTACCTGCGCCAGTTCATGTACACCAAGTTCATCGTGGTGACCGACGACGACATCAACATCCGCGAATGGCGCGAAGTGATCTGGGCGATGACCACGCGGGTCGATCCGGCCCGCGACGCCCTGATCGTCGAGGGCACGCCCATCGACTACCTCGATTTCGCCTCACCGATGGCGGGCCTGGGCTCGAAAATGGGGCTCGACGCAACCAACAAGTGGCCCGGCGAAACCAGCCGTGAATGGGGCAAGCCCATCGCAATGGCGCCGGCCATCAGGCAGCGGGTCGATACGTTGATGCGGGACATGGGCCTTTGACGGACACCCGAATGCAGCAAGCCGAATGCGCCTTTCCTGGCGCCAACAACTGCATCCTTCGGGACAACATCTGCATGCCTGGGAAAACATCTGCTTGCCCGGGGGACAACGTTTGCATTCCTGGGCCAACATCTGCACCCCTGGCGCCACGTCCAGACGCGCGTCTCAAGCCTTTGTGCCGGCGTAGTTTCCGCGCTTAGCGCTGCCTGCATAGTCGCGAAACAGGCGGTAGGTGCGCCAGGCCGCGAACGCATAGCCGGCATAGCGCAGGGCGCGCAACAGGCGGCCGCCGTCAACGCCGCGCGCAGCCAACAGGGTAGCGGCGGTGGTGACCCAGGCCGGGTTGCGCCAGGCCTGCAAGATGCGGGCGCCGATCAAGGCGAAATTGGCCGGCCGTTTCAGGCGCCGCACTTCGCGCACATGCTGGGCCAACTCCAGCCGCTCGATGCGCGCCATGAGCCGCAACTCTTCCTTGCGCCTTTGCAGCGCCTCAGCCTTAGCGGACAATGTTCAATGCCTCGATATCGGCCTTGAGTTCAGCCATGGTCGCCTCGAACATCGGCGGGCGCGACGCCAACATCGCACGCAACTTCCCAATACAGACGACGACGCCCGCGCCATGGAAAGCAAACAGGCCGGCAATGGCGATATAGCGATGACTGTCCCAGAACCATGCCAGCACCAGCACGTTGATCATGAGCAGCGCAAGGCCGGCAAACAAGAGCGCGAGCGCCCCCAGCACAGCCATTTGTGCGGCGCGCGCTTTCTCCTCGGCCAGTTCGATGCCGAAGAGCTCCAGGCGGGTGCGCAGGAGGGAAATCAGCGACGGGCCGATGCTGCGCAGCGAGTGCAGCACACCGCGCGGTTCTGCCCCGCCGGCCGCAGCCGAACCGTCTGCAGGGTCCGCGGGCATCCGGTCCAAAGGCCTAGCGGCGATTGACCAACAGACCGATCAGGAACCCGGCGGCGGCCGCGATCCCGACCGATTTCCAAGGATTGTCGTGCACGAAATCATCGGTTGCGCGGGCGGCGGCCTTGGCACGATCGGCCACGACTTCCTGCACGTCGGCCATTTTTTCCTTGGCGCTGCGCAGCTTGATGCGCAACTTGTCGCCCAGTTCCACGGCCTTTTCACCGGTCGCCGAAGCCATGGCCTTGACGATGTCATCGGCGTCCGCCATCAGCGTCTTGACATCGGAAATCAATTTGTCGCGGTTCGCTTCGGTGTCCATAAAACGTGTCTCCAGTCAAAAGAAAATCAGGAAAAGGGATGATAGGCCCCGGGCCTTTCGCGAACGCTCCGATGCCCGAACGTCGCATCACGAAATACTCAGAACGAATAGCGCAGGTTGACCGCCCAATGGTCGCTCTTGACGCCCGCACCGCCGGGCGCGCCGCCCAGGCCGTAATTCTCGTACTCGAAACGCAGGCCCAGGCCGCGCCCGGCGCTATAGCCGAGGCCGAGGCCAAGAAACAGATCGGAGCGTCCGCCCGCGACGGTGCCGGCGTTGGCCCATGCTGGGTTGGAAAATTTCGAGAGATCCGCCGAATTGTTGCCCACCCCGACCTTGCCGATCATCGACCATTGCCCGCCCAAGGCTAAGTTGCCGGTCCCCGCCAGCGACCAGGCGCGCATGCGCACGTCGCCGGCAGAAGACAACCCAGGCATGCCTGCGTTGGAGCCATAACCATAGCGCCCCAAATCGCCATAGGCACCCTCCAGCCCGAAGGTCTGGGAAAACTGATAGCCGGCCAGAAGCTTCCAGGCGGCGCCGCGGCCGGATTCCGCACCCGCGACCCGACCCGCCTCGCCTGTAGGAGCGCCCGCCACCGTCGCGCGCGTGGTGAATTGGGCGTGCGCCGACAGGGCGCAAAACGCCGCAATCAATCCCGCTGTCGCACGGCCGCCAAAACGCATCATCGACTCCAAAAGCCAACCGATACCTGCAACATCTGCAAGCCAACCAGGATGATACACATACCACCCACTATCGGACAAATCCGTGTTGCGCAAAGTTCCACAACCCGGCCTGGCGCGCTTTCTGATGGACCAGGCTTGCCAGCCGGTATGAAACAGGCGCCAACCAGCGATTTCATGGGTCGGCAATTGCGGAGCGGTGCGCTACCCTTCGCCGTGCACCCACTGCAAAAGTGCGTCATGCAGCGCCTGGGCGCCGGTCAGATTCTGATGGTTGACTATGCACACCACTGCATAGCGCTTGCCCGAAGCCGCCAGCACGTAGCCGCCGATCGACCGGACGTCGTTGAGCGTACCGGTCTTGATGTGCGCCTGCCCGGCCACATCGCGTGATTTCAGACGGCGGCGCATGGTGCCGTCGTAGGCCACCAGCGGCATGGAAGCGACCAGTTCCGGCATCACCGGGCTCCTGAATGCGGCCACCAGCAGGCGCCCCAGGGCCCCGGCGGATATGCGCTCGACGCGTGACAAACCGGAACCGTTCTCCATCACCAGTTCCTCGCCGCCGATCTTCTTTTCGGCAAGCCAGGTTTTGACCGCTCGCGCCGAACGCTCGGGGTGGCCGGGAAGTCGCAAGACCTCCGACGAGAGCGTAAGAAACAGTTGGCGCGCCATGACGTTGTTGGAAAATTTGTTGATATCGCGCACCACCTCGGCCAGCGCTTGCGATTCGGCCTCGTGGACAAGTCTGGCCCCCGCCGGCAAGACGCCGTCGCGTACATCGCCGGCCAGCACGCCGCCCATATCCGCCCACAAGGCACGCAGGACCGCCCCGGTGTACTGGACCTGCGACAACTCGAACGGATGCAGCCACCAGGACCTCACGCCGCACGACGCCGCATAGGCGCCGGTGACGCTGATGCCGCCGTTCAGGTCGATTTTCGGCTTGACCGGATAGGCGCGCAGATCCGCGCAGGGGCCTTGAACCAGCCGCACCGCAGACCTGACCGGAAGGCCGGCAAGTTTCGGCTCGACCGTGACATTGACCGAACCTGTCGCCTCATCCGGGACGAACATCAGCGCAATTGCCTTGAAATTGACCAGCAACGCGTCCGGGCCGGCGTTGTAGGCGCGCAACGGATCGCCGTCGAATTTGCCCGGGTCATAGCCGTTTGCGTCAAAAGCGCCGCGATCGAGGATGACATTGCCGCGAATTTCCCGCAGGCCGCGCGCGCGCAGCGCCTTGAGCGCCAACCAAAGTTGCTCCTGGGTGAACTTCGGGTCGCCGCTGCCACGAATGACCAGGTCGCCCTCGAGTACGTCGCCACGTCGTGTGCCGTTTTCGTGAAAGCCGGTCTTCCAGATGAAGCTGGGGCCCAGGAGTTCAAGCGCCGCGAACGTCGTGACAAGCTTCATCACCGAAGCCGGATTGAAAGCGCGTTCGGGGTTGAGGCTCGCCAACACGCGCGCAGAGCCGACTTCCTGCACATGAATGCCCACCGCAGCTGCCGGCAGCTTGGCCAGGCGCAGCGCATTGGCCAGGGCGGGCGGCAACGTCGCGGGAAGTGGCGGCTCGACTTCGACGGCCGCTTGCGCGGAGGTCGTTGCCGGTTGTACGGGCGCTGTTGCCGGTTGGGCAGGTGCTGCTGCCGGTTGGGCAGGTGCAGCCGGCGCAACCCCTTGCGCACAGACCGCAGCGGCAAACACGAATACGCCGGCCAGCGATGCCAGCAGCCTGCCGGACCGGCGCACAGGCGGCCGCAATTTGGCCGCAGGGGTCCGGTTTTCGCCACCTTCTTGCCCCATGGCCGAGCCATGGGGCGGCGAATGCGGCGAGAACTGACCTCGCCCTGGCAGATGTTCGCTTGCGACGCGCCAAGCCGGGCAGGCTGCTAAAACGCTGAAATGGATCACCAGAGAAGGCACGTCGAAAACACAGGATTGTCCCATGCCCCGCACCGCCATTGGACGTGAGTCACCTCATCTACGCCGGTCACGCTTGCGCCTTGATGCGCTTGAGGACATCGAAACCGACACGCTCCCAGTCACCGGCACTCTGAATGACGCGGCTCAGACGAATGCGGAATACTTCTGTGCCCGGCTTCATTGTGTAGGTCCGGTTCGGATTGAACGTACCGCTTTTCAGAAGCACTGAATCGGAAAGGCCACGCGCTTCGTCGCCGAAAATGAAAAAACCGGGAACGCCGCGCGCCGAACGTGCGCCGTCGGCTGCCTCTTCGCCAAGTTCGATCATGCGCCAGCTGTCGGCCAGACGTCGCACGCCGATCTCCCCGCCCTGCGCACCCGGCACCACGCGCACTGCGCTGCCCAAGATCCAGGCCTGGCTTTCGGGTTCGATGAACAGGGTAAGTGCCCCCTTCTCAACTGCTTGCGCAAGCCCGGCCACCTTGAAGCCTGCCCCGGTCGGCGAGAGGTCGATCAGGGCCCACTGCATCGATGTCCGGCCGGCATGAACGGCCGCGCAACAAGCGTCGAAACCGGCTTCCGCAGCGATTTGCACGCCATCGACTCGCTGGCGCCCGGTATCGCCGCCCGTGTGTCGGGCGTTGATGTATTCCCAGTAGCGGCTCAACTGATGCAGAACCTCGTGGTACTCGAGCAACGGATTGGACGCATACAGTCCCAGCGTGGTGACGCTGATCTGGCGGAAATAATCGGAGCGCGAGGCCGCGACACGGATGGCCAGCCCGGCATGCGCGAAGTAGCGCGGGGCCGCCATTGGGCCGGCGCCGACCGGCACCAGGCCGGCGCCGGCCTCGAGGTCGACCGCGAAATAGTGCTGCTCTGGGTCCAGCGTGCGCGCAAGCGCGATGCCGCGCGCCCATTCCTCGAGCCAGTCGAAACACTTGTCGATCTGCCGCGGCGCCATTCCGCCGCCGGCGATGGTCGACAGCAACAGCATGCGCAGATAAAGCGTGTCGTTTGAAGTACCGAGATCATTGACCAGCATGCTGTCGGCCGTCCCTTCGGCGCGCCCGTACATCCGATGCGCGTGGCTCCATGTCGGCGCGGCGATCGGCTCTGCGCCGAGCAGGCAGAACAATGCGTGCAGGCCGGCCAATCGCAATGCGCGCGTGATCAGAGTGGCCGCACCACCGGCCTCGCACGCACGATCGAATGCCATCAGTAGCAGATAGCACAATGGACGCAAGTCGACCTCTGCCGATTGCGGGCCAGTGCCGGAGCGCCGGCGCCGCGCCCGCTGCTGCGTCAGCCTTTGGTGCAATTCGTCGTCCAGCAAGACAAGCAGGCGTTGCTCGATCTGCCGTTGCGCCAGCCAGGCTTCGACCGTAGGCAGGGCGTGGCTTGCGAATTCGGCGTCGGCCAGCGAGCGCCAGGGGATGTCCTCGACATCGCCGGGCAGGTTAAGCGGCGGACTCATGCGCCCGCCCGTGCGACCGGCGCCGGCATGTCGCGCACCGAGTCGGCCACTTTCTGACCAAGAACGTATTTGGTCATGTCGAGCGTGTTGCCAAGCCAGTTCGAGGGCGTGTCCAGATCAAGGCCGGGTACGCGCTCGCCTTTGAAGGTCGGATCGGCCGGATCGAGCAGGCGCCCATAGGCCGCCACAAGCTGCCAGTAGGTTCCGCTGTCGGGATACTGGCCGCGAAAGGCGCGCGCGATAGTCGCGTATTCGCGCACCCGGCGTTCCATCCGCAACACTTCCAGCAAGGCGAGATGAATCAGCATTGGATCGGTCGAACGATGCAGTGCGTATTCGAGAAAGCTGACCGCCTTGGCAGGATCGAAATCCTCCTGGTAGTAGGTGCGTGCCAGCCCGATGATCGAGCGCGGATCGTCGAGCTTGACACGCCCCAGGGCGATTTCCGGAAACAGCTTGCGCTCGAATTCGGCCAGATAAAGTT
>JAYVST010000407.1:0-2513 GCA_043775255.1 Burkholderiales bacterium | reverse complement strand
GGCTTGGGGCCCTCGGTGGAGCCGGTGGCGGATGTGCGCGAATTCTCACTGCGCGCCGGAACCCGTTTCAGCACCAGCTGTGGCGGGCTGTTTCTGTTCCTGCCCGACCTGGTGCGCCTACAGGTCGAGGGCCTGGCGCGGGCGGCCCGGCTGCCGGGTTCGGCGATGATCCCGGCGGGGCAGGCTTTGCTCGCTTGCCTGGCGCTCAAGCTGTGGGCGGTCGAGCGCAAGAGCCATGTCATGGCACTGGTGGCGGACCCCGGCTTGGGGTTGTTCTGCGGACTCAATGCCATCCCAAAGAAGAGCTATCTGTGCGAGTACTCTTCGCGCCTGGACCACGTCCGCACTACCGCTTTGCTGGGCGCATGGCATCGGGCCGTGGCCAAGGATGGCTTGTTCGGCGGCGCGTCGTTCAATCTGGACTTCCATTCGGTTCCCTATTACGGCGCAGATCCGCAAATCGAGCGCCACTATGTCTCGGCGCGCAGCCGGCGCCAGCCCAGTGTGCTGGCCTTCCTCGCGCAAGACGCCGAAGGGCGCGCTTTTTGCTATTCCAATGCCGACTTGAGGAAGGGCGAGGAGGCCGAGGAGATCTTCGCCTTCGTCAAGTTCTGGAAAAAACACCACGGCACTCTTCCCCGCCACTTGGTGTTCGATTCGCGCTTGACCACTTATGCCCATTTGGCGCGCCTTGACGCTCTGGGCATCGTCTTCATGACGCTGCGGCGCCGATCGCCCAGTCTGCTCGCGGAGGTGGCACAACTCCCGCCATCGGCGTGGCGCCGGGTGACTCTGGATGTGCCGGCGCGCAAGTACAAGACCCCGCAGGTGTTTGAGCGGCCGGAAACTCTCGCGGGCGCCACTTTCCGGCAGATCTTCGTGCGCGACCTCGGTCACGAGGAACCCACCATCCTGCTCACCAACGATCCGCACAGCACCCACGTCAAACTCGTCACCCGCTATGCCCAGCGCATGTTGATCGAGAACGCCTTGTCCGATGCGGTGCGCTTCTTCCACATGGATGCTTTGTCTTCTTCGGTCGGGCTCAAGGTGGACTTCGACATGGCGCTCCTGGTGCTCGCCAGTGGCCTGTATCGCTTGCTGGCCCGGCGCATGCGCGGCTACGCCGACGCCCAGGCCCGCAACATCTTCCGCGATCTGATCGATACCCCCGCCGATGTGACTGTCTCCGACACGGAGGTCCACGTGCATTTCCACCGCCGCGCCCATCTCCCGATCATCATCGCCTCGGGACTGCTCGATTCGCCTGTCAAGGTGCCTTGGTGGCACAATCGCACGCTGCGCATGAGCGCGTAATACCGCCGAAACCCTTCACCGTTAGGTCAATTACGGGGCGTGGAAATTCAGGCTAGGCTTCATTCCGATGGCGATCACCACCGGCGCGGAAGTCCAGCGGCCGATCGCGACGGTGCTGATCGGCGGCATCCTGTCGTCCACCGCCCTGACCCTGCTGGTGTTGCCCCTTCTCTACCGGATGGCGCATTGGCGCAGTGAATGGCGGCAGGCTGCGCGCTTGGCCTCGTCAGGCCCGATAGTCGGGGCCGCCTCGACCTGGCATTGACCCGACCCGGCGTCGACGAACCCGAAAACCTGCGACCAGGAGTTGCCGTCCTGGCGGTTGCCGTATGCCAAGGACCTAGATTTGGGGTTGGTCGGGCCGCCGATTGATTGCGTAGCCGCCGGCGGTGTCGCGCAGCGGCTGGGTCAGCAGGCGGCCGAGGCGCAATTCGTCGGCCGAGCGGAACGCATCGACACCGATGGTCATCGCTGCGTGACCGGCGGCGGGAACGGCCATGTAGGTTCCGAAGAGGCGGTCCCACCAAGGCAGGCAGAAACCGAAGTTGCTGCCGGACTCGTTGTAGACAACCGAATGGTGCACGCGATGCATGTCGGGTGTCACCAGCACCGAGCGCACGATGCGCTCGATTCGTGATGGCAAGCCCGCATTGGCGTGGTTGAACATCGACGTCGCGTTGAGCAGAATCTCGAAGGTCAGGACCGCCTCGGGCGGCGCGCCGATCGCCGCCACGGCAGCAACCTTGATTGCCATTGAGGTCAGGATCTCGATGGGGTGAAAGCGAGTCCCGGTGGTCACGTCGAAGTCGAGGTCCGAATGGTGGACGCGATGCAGGCGCCACAACGCGGGGACCGCGTGGAAGGTGACGTGCTGGAAGTAGAGTGCCAGGTCAAGCAGCACGATGGCGACGATGAATCCCAGCCAGGCGGAAACGTCGATCAGGTGCAACAGGCCCCAGGGCCGGCCCTCACCGGCGATGGCGACCGCGACCGCCGCGCCCGGTAGCGCGATTCTCAGGACCGCAGCGTCGACCAGCAACAGCCCAAGGTTGCTCGGCCAGCGCGTGCGGCGGGAAAAAGCTTGCCGGCGACGCGGGTGTTACGTCCGTCGAAATCCTGGGCGCTCAAAGCCTGGTTGTCCCGTGATCAATGGGCGTGATTTTCGGAAGGTCGCCGCGAGCAGCGCGGGATGAAGG
>JAYVST010000406.1:0-8202 GCA_043775255.1 Burkholderiales bacterium | reverse complement strand
ATGACGCATGGCCGGGTCTGCGCCCGGTGCAGGGCGCCTGACTGCCAACGCGCCCGGCTCCCGTTCGGAATGTCAGGCGCGGTAGTATTGCGGCTTGGCCGCGCCATGCGGCATGGACCGATCGAAGGAGAATGACCATGGACAGAACCGCAGAACGCGCCCGCGCGATCGACGCGACGGTCGCCGACATCCGCGCCATCGAATCACGCGACGGCGTCAACCGTTCGTCGCTCGCCAAAATCCGCGCGTGTTTGACCGCACTGGCCGCGCGCACCGATCTATTCACGCAAGCGGATTTTCCACCACCGGCGCCGGGCGGGAAGCGCGCCTCCTGCCTGTATCGGCTGTCCGAAGACGCCGACCATCGCTTCGCCCTGTATGCCAATTCGGCCAACAGCAAGTACGACACCCCCGCGCACAACCACACCACCTGGGCGGTGATCGTCGGTGTCAGCGGCGACGAGACCAACCGCTTCTACGACCGCACCTCAACCAACGGTGTGGTGGAAAAGGGTCAGCATGTGGTGCGCCAGGGCAGCGGCGTGTCCTTCATGCCCGACGACCTGCATTCGATTCATCTGGACGGGCCGGTGCTCAACTTTCACATGTACGGCCTGAGCTTGGAGCAACTGGTGCGGCGCGAGTTCTACAAGCCTGCCGAGAACGCCTGGGACGTGTTTCCGCCGCATACCGACATTCGCGAAGCGCGGGCAGCACACGCATGACGCGCACCATCGGCGGGGTGCAACTGCGCGAGCGCCTGGTATCCGGCGCCGAACTGGCCCTGCTCGATGTGCGCGAGCAGGGCGTGCACTACCAGGGGCACCCGTTCTTCGCCTGTTCGCTGCCCCTGTCGCGGCTGGAACTGATGGCGCAGGACCTGGTGCCGCGCAGGCGCGTGCCCTTGATTCTTGTCGATGGCGGCGCCGAGGGCCTCAGCGAGCGTGCCGCACTCAAGCTTGCAGGCATGGGCTATTCCGACATCAGCATCCTGGAAGGCGGCTGCGCCGGCTGGGAGGCGTCCGGCGGCGAGCTGTTTTCGGGTGTCAACGTGCCGTCCAAGGCTTTCGGCGAGTTCGTCGAACACCACTACGACACCCCGCGCGTGCCGCCGCAGGAAATCCGCGCGATGGCCGAGGCGGGCCGCAAGATGGTGATCCTCGATTCGCGTCCCTACGACGAGTACCACCGGATGAACATTCCCGGCGGCATCGACGCGCCGGGCGCCGAACTTGTGTACCGGGTGCATGACCTCGCGCCGGACGCCGATACGCTGGTGGTGGTCAATTGCGCCGGACGCACGCGCAGCATCATCGGTTGCCAGTCGCTGCGCAATGCCGGCATTGCCAACGACGTGGTGGCGCTCAAGGATGGCACCATGGGCTGGGAACTGGCGGGTCTCGAATGCGAGCGCGGCGCCGCGCGTGTGGCGCCGGCACCGTCGGTAGCCGGGCTGGCACGGGCGCAGGAAGCGGCAGCCGGTGTCGCCAGCCGCTTTCAGGTCAGGTTCGCAACCGCTGCCATGCTCCAAGCCTGGAGCCGCGACGCTTCGCGAACCCTGTACCTGCTGGACGTGCGCACGCGAGAGGAATTCGAGGCCCGGCACATCGCGCAGTCGCGCCATGCGCCGGGCGGGCAACTGGTGCAGGCGACCGACGAGTTCATCGGTGTGCGTGGCGCGCGTGTCGTGCTGATCGACCCCGCGCGGGTGCGCTCGGTGATGACAGCGTCGTGGTTGAACCAGATGGGTTGGGAAGAGGTATATGCGCTCGAGCCCGCAGGCGCGGACGGCTTCGCCGGTCTGGAGACTGCGCAAGGGCCGCGTCCCGCCACCGTCGAGGCGGCGCCGGCCTGGCCGCGCATCACCCCCGCGCAATTGGCGGCGCGCATGACGGCCAAGGATGTGCTCGTGCTGGACCTGTCGACCAGCCTCCGATTTCGCGCCCGCCACGTCGCCGACGCGTGGTGGGCGGTGCGCTCGCGCCTGGCCGAGGCCCGTGCCAGGTGCGGGTCCGCTGCCAATCTCGTGATCACCGCGGACGACACCTTGCTGGCGCGCCTGGCCGCGCCCGAGGCGCAGGCCATCTGGGTGGATGCGAAAGTAGTTGTGCTCGAGGGCGGCAACGCGGCATGGTTCGGCGCCGGCCTGCCGAGCGGGACCGGACTGGACCAGGCGACGACGAGCTTGGACGATGTTTCCTACAAGCCCTACGACCATGAAAAGGCCGGCGAATACGAGAAGCAGGCGCGCGCCTACCTTGAATGGGAAGTGGCGCTGGTGGATCAGATGCGGCGTGATCCGACCATCCGGTTTCGCGCCTACGACTAGCGCACCGACGCCCCAAGTCCGACCGGCGGCTAGGAAACCTGGTTCATCGCGATCAGCGTGCGGCCCATCGATTTGCCGTCGATCATGCCGGCGCAGAATTCGATCGCCTCGTCAAGGGCGATATCGCGTGCCGCCGCCAGGAAAGTCGGCGCCGTCAGGTCATGCGCCAGACGCGCCCAGGTCTTTTGCCGCTGCGGCATCGGCAGATTGCCGTTGATGCCGATCAGGCGTATGCCGCGCAAGATGAAGGGCAGGACCGAGGTCGAGAAATCGTTGCCGGCGGCGTTGCCGTAGGTGGCCACTGCGCCGTTCTCGCGCGTGCTGCGCAGCGCCCATGACAACTGTTGACCGCCGATCGAATCGATCACGCCGGCCCAGCGCGCCGACTCGAGCGGGCGCGCGCTGTCTGCGATGTCGGCCGACACCAGGGTCGACGCGGCGCCGAGCGATTTGAGCCAGTCGCCGCGTTCCGCCTTGCGGGTTTGCGCCACCACCCGGTAGCCCATGCGCGCCAGCATTTCGACGGCCAAGCCGCCGCAACCGCCGCTGGCGCCGGTGACCAACACATCACCGTCTGCCGGCGTGACGCCGGCTTCCTGAAGCGCCGCCACCGCCGTCGCGGCCGTGACACCGGCCACCCCGAAGGTGGCCGCCGCGCGCAGGCCGAGGCCGACAGGCAGCTTGACCACCCAGTTTGCCGGTACCCGCACCATCTCGGCGAAGCCGCCGTCGTGGCGCATGCCCATGCCGAAGCCGTGCACGATCACGTCGTCGCCGGGCTTGAAGGCGGGGGAGGCGCTGCTGTCGACGCTGCCCGTCGCTTCGATGCCAACGTTGCACGGTGCGCGCGTGATGATGCGGGCCTGTCCCGTCACCGCCAATGCATCCTTGTAGTTGATGCCGGCGTACGCGACCCGGATCACGACTTCGCCGGGGTCGAGCGAATCCGGCTCCATATTGACGAGCTTGCCGCCGGCCTTGGCGTCCTGGTCGATGACACGAATTGCATGGAATGTTGCGTTCATGAACGGGCTTTCACGTTGGGAGTTTTTGGCATGGCTTTGCGCCGCGTACGGATTTCGACGATCGCATCGAATCGATGGGTGTGGCGCGCACAGCGCACCATCGGTAAAGCGGCCGGTAGCGGGTGGGCCGGACCGGCCCGGGTGGGCCGGACTGGCCCGGCTGTGCCACGCCATAGCCGCCGACACGCAGCGCGATTCAGCAGTTGGCTACATCCGCCTTCCCCATCACCTTCTTGAGTCCGGGGATGTCGACGATGCGGATATGCTTTTGCTGCACGCTGATGAGGCCTTCGTCCTGGAACTTGGAGAAGGTGCGGCTCACGGTTTCCAGTTTCAGACCCAGATAGCTGCCGAGCTCTTCGCGCGTCATGCGCAGGATGAACTCGGAAGCCGAATAGCCGCGGACGGTGAAGCGTTGCGAGAGGTTGAGCAGGAAAGCGGCCAAGCGTTCCTCGGCGCGCATGCTGCCCAGGAGCAGCATGACGCCGTGGTCGCGCACGATTTCCCGGCTCATGACTTTGTGAAAATGATGCTGCAGCGGTTCGAAGCGGCGCGCCACTTCCTCCAGCTTGCTGTAGGGGATGACGCAGACTTCGCTGTCCTCCAGGGCGACGGCGTCGCAATTGTGGAACTCGGTGCCGATGCCGTCGATGCCGAGCATTTCACCGGCCATGTGGAAGCCGGACACCTGGTCGCGGCCGTCTTCGGTGGCCACACGGGTCTTGAAAAACCCGCTACGAATCGCGTACAGGGACTGGAACGCGCCGCCGACCCGGAACACGCTTTCGCCGCGCTTGACCCGCTTGCGCGTGTAAACCAGTTCTTCCAGTGAATCCAGCTGTTCGTGGGTCAGGCCGACCGGCAGGCATAGCTCGCGCAGATTGCAGTTCGAGCAGGCAGTCTTCAGGTGGGCTAGGCTGATCGGGGCATTCATGAAGTCGAACCTGATTTGGCATGGCGCAAAATGCGCTCGAAGAATGAGCATAGCGCCTTTTTGGCGGGATCGTGGCGGTTCACCGCATCTGCGGATCATCGGCTGGGCTTGACATGGATCAAACCGCGCCGTTCGCGACGCGGCATAGTGCCATGAGCGCGCTTGCGTCCTGCTTCGAAACACGATGCCCAACTTCCACCCGCCGGAAACCGATCCTGAACTGGTCGTCCGTTTCGACGAGCCCGGACCGCGCTACACCTCCTACCCGACCGCCGACCGCTTTGTCGAGGCGTTCGACGCCGTGACCGAATTTTTCTGTCTGCCGACGCGCTCTACCGGGCATCCGCGCCGGACGCGCCGGCAGTCGAGGCAACGAGCGCGCCAGGCACTTGCATGGAAGTCGATGCGTGATGGCGGATTGACACCCGTCGGGTCGTTCTCCATCATGCGGACTCATTGTTCACCCCGCCATCCCCATGGAAATCGGCGCCGTACTCGGCCATCTGCATCTGTCTTCGCCGGACCCAGGGTCTTGCGCGGCTTTCTACGCCTCCCGTTTCGGCATGCGCCATGCCAGCGCAGGAACGACGGAAGTCCTGCATGGACCGGGGCGCAAGCTGCTTTTTTCCGCAGGAGTGGCCAATCGCCTCAAATACGCCGTCTGGCGCTTTGCCGACGCAGCGGCGCTAACCTCCTATCGAGCGCGCATGGCGCAACGCGTGTGCGCGGCCCTGCCGGACGCCGAGCGGTTCGCCGCAAATGCGTTTGCCGTGGCCGACCCGGACGGCAACCTCACCGTCTTCACCGCCGGTGTCGCGTCCGGCGACAATTCTTCCAAGGCGCCGCCGGCGGTCACCCAGCACTTCGCATTGCGTACGCCCGACCCGGCGCGCCTGTTGTCGTTTTACCAGGACGACCTGGGCTTTACCCTTTCAGACCGGGTCGTGGATGACGCAGGCGTTTTGCGCGCCTGTTTCCTGCGCACCGACCGCCTGCATCATGCGCTGGCCCTGTTCGGTGCGCCGGCGTCGCGCTTCGATCACCAGTCTTTCGAGACACCCACCTGGGAGCGCCTGCGTGACTGGGCCGATCGCATGGCCGACCTCAAGACGCCGATGGCCTGGGGTGTCGGGCGGCACGGACCGGGCAACGATGTGTTCTTCATGGTGGCCGACCCGGATGGCAACCTGGCGGAAATTTCCTCCGAGATCGAGGCATGCGCGCCGGATCGCCCGGTCGGGCTGTGGCCGCACGAGGAGCGCACGCTGAACCTGTGGGGCCGCGCGATCATGCGCAGCTGACCGCAACGTGGCCGATACGCACTATCCGGTAGCCATCGTCGGCGCCGGGCCAACCGGGCTGACCCTGGCCAACCTGCTGGGGGTCTATGGCATTCGGACCTTGCTGCTCGAACGCCATCCCGCCACGGTGGCCGAACCGCGCGCTGTCTCGATCGACGACGAAAGCCTGCGTACCCTGCAGAACGCCGGTGTGCTCGAAGCGGTGCTGCCGGATCTGGTGCTCGGCTACGGAGTGCACTATTTTTCCTGGTCGAGTCGCGAGTTCGCGCGCATTCTGCCCACCTCGCTCGAGTATGGCTACCCCAAACGCAACGCTTTTCGCCAACCGCTGCTCGAAGCGCGCCTGCTGGAGGGTTTGGCGCGTTTTGCGCACGTGGACGTGCGCCTTGCCACCGAACTGGCGCGCTTTCTCGCCGACAGCAGCGGCGTGGCGCTGGAAGCGAAGGGTCCGCAGGGTCTCCAGGCCTTCACTTGCGACTGGCTGATCGGCTGCGACGGCGGCAAGAGCAGTGTGCGCGACGTGCTCGGCGTGGCCATGCGCGGCGCCACCTATGCAGAGCGCTGGCTGATTGTCGATCTCGCCGATCGCCAGGACCCGTTTCCCCATACCCGCACCTGGTGCGATCCTGCACGCCCGGCGATCCGCCTGCCCGGTCCGCACCAGACGGTGCGTTACGAGTTCATGCTGTTCGAGCACGAGACTGCCGAAGAGGTGCTCGATGAAACGCGCATTCGCGCGTGGCTGCGCGCGCGCGTGGCCGGCGACGAACAACTACCGATCGTGCGCAAGGTGGTCTACACCTTCCATGCGCGCATGGCGGAACGCTGGAAGGTCGGGCGGGTGCTGCTGGCCGGCGACGCCGCCCATCTGACCCCGCCGTTTGCCGGCCAGGGCATGAACAGCGGCCTGCGCGACGCCTTCAACTTGGCATGGAAGCTGGCTGCTGTCACCAAAGGCGAGGTTGGCGCACGCCTCATCGACACCTATGAGGAAGAACGCAAGCCGCATGCGTGGTCGCTGATTGTGATGGCGTTGCGCATCGGGCGCTTCATGCAGCCGAAGTCGAAGTGGGGTGCGGCGCTGATGCAGGGCGTGCTGGGTGTCGCCGGCCTGTATCCGCCGGCGCGCGACTATGTGCTGCAGTTGAAATTCAAGCCCAGGCCGCGCTTTGCAAAGGGGTTCTTCGTAGCCGGATGCGATGGCGGCGGCGTGCGCTCGGGCCAATTGTTTCCGCAGCCGATGGTTGAAGTGGCGGGCGGCAAGCGCGTTCTTCTCGATGAACTTCTTGGGGCCGGATTTGCCTACATTGGGTGGCAGGGCGACGGCTTGCCCGATGGGTTGTCGGCACTGATGCCGGTCGCAACGCTGCGCGTAGTGTGGCTGGCGCCGCAAGGGCGAGGAGTGGCCAGCAACGACGCCGGCTCGGCATGCGATGGCGCCTCGGCATGCGATGGCGATGGCGTGATTGCGAGAGTTCTGAATGAGGCGGCGGCGGTTGCGGTGATCCTCCGCCCCGACCGCTACGTGCTCGCATTCATTGGCCGCGATCGGATCGCAACCGGATTGCCTGGGTTGCGCGAGCTGCTGACAGCCATGCTGCGTGGCCGTCAGTCCGATTCCGCGTTGCAACCGTAACCGGATGATTCCATCAAGCAACCGGCGCGCCGGCACGCAAGCCTGGCCCACAGAGCTGCGACGCCGTAAAGCCCTGCGTGAGGGATTGCCGCCATGCCGACGACGCAGGATGGAAGTTGATCGAGGAAATCGGCGCCGGAGAAGAAAGCCGGAAAAGCCGGCTTACCTGGCGTGCGCCCCGGTATAGGACACCAGGGTCACTGTCGTATCAGCGGTCGCCACGGCGACCGTTCCGTAGAGCGGTCAGAGGCGCTTCCAGTCCTTCACCAGCGCTTCCGCATGCGCCGGCTGCACGCCCCACATTTCAAACCGCACCCGGAAGGCGTCGTAGAGCAGGACTTCGCCGGGAGGCTTGTCGGCATCGCGATGGGACTCGACTTCCACGTCCATCCATTGCAAGGGGATGTTGCCTTGCCGTGCCAGACGCTCGACCATGTTCACCGCGCACGCGGCAATGCCGGACAGGAAGAGTTCTCCCGCACCGACTTCCTCCCCGCCACCATCATCGGCGATGAAATGATGATGGCGTGCGTTGCAGATCGCGCGTCCCGCAGTGCCGGAACTATAGGTACGCACCTTGTAGGCAAGCTTCATCGCCATGTTGACGCCTCGTAGGGAAAGAATGGGTCGCCATCAAGGTACCAGAGGCCTTTGCGTACGTCAATTTCAAACAGCATTTCAAACAGCATTGCCCCGTAGTGGCCGATCCATGCTGTGGCTTCGTTTGGCCGATGGCTGCGCGGTGCGCCCTCCGGCTTTCATCAAGCGCCTATGACTCACGGCGGTCGCGGGAAGGTGGGAGAATCCGGGGTATCGTCTCAAGCATGCTGCTTTAACGCAATCGGCAAGCGGAGTTCCCCATACCGGTACGAGCGAATTGAAAAAATCCAAAGTCCTGTTCATCTGCATGGGCAACATATGCCGCTCGCCAACGGCCGAAGGCGTGTTGCGCAACAAACTGGCGCTGCGCGGCCTGT
>JAYVST010000405.1:0-3901 GCA_043775255.1 Burkholderiales bacterium | reverse complement strand
ATCGAGAGCCCGCATGCCACGAAACCGTGGCCGCGCATCAGCACCACGCCTGTTTGTCCCAGTTCGGCAGCCAGCGCTGCGCCGTGCTCGCGGTTCCTCACCAACATGTCGGTGCAACCGAACTTGTCGCGAATGTCGAACACCCGCGTCTGGCCGCCCAGAAATCCGCTCATGTGGTAAATCGGCCGCAGGCGGGTAGTGGTGGAGGCGAACGGGATCACCGACGGCGAATGGCTGTGGACCACCGCATGCACGTCTGCGCGGACGCGGTAGATTTCGCCGTGGATAAAACGTTCGAGGTAAGGATTGCGGGTGTCGCCGACGGCCGCAGTGGAGTCGAGGTCGAACACCATGACGTCGGCCGCAGTCACCAGTTCCGGCGCGCGCGAGCACGACAGTAGATACTTCGCCGGGTCTTCCGGATGGCGCGCGCTGATGTGCCCGAAGCTGTCGACCACGCCCTGGCGCGCGAGAATGCGGTTGGCGACGACCAGGTCGGCAATGGTTTGTGCGAGATTGGCGGAGGTCACTGATTGATCCGAGAGTCGTGCCAAACGTCCGCAGGAGCCTCGGGCGCGCAGCGGCTAGACCGAACTGAGGCGGACATTGGCCATGGTCAGACGTTCGACCAGGATCGACAGAAAGGCGTTGTCGAAGTGATGACGTGTCGCGTCCGAGGCAGATGCGAGCGCCGCAGTGGGCACCTTGATCACCTTGGCGTCGGACATCGTGCTGACATCGGCGCCGCGCCGCTTTTCTTCCGACAGATAGGCCATTTCACCGAAGCACTCGCCGGTATCCAGGATATTGAGCAGCTTGTTGCGGCGTGTGACTTTGACCTGGCCGGCGGCGAGAATGCAAAACGAATCGCCTTCCTCGCCTTCGCGCAGAATCATCTGGCCCGGCGCCAGCGCTTCCCATTTCGAGAAACGCGCGACTTCCCAGATTTCCACGTCCGAAAAGTTCTTGAAGAAGGGCAGGCCGCGCAAGGTGTTGAACTTCTCGCTGTCGGCGAACTGCGAGTCTTCCACCATGGCTTCATTGCGGAAGGCCTCGGCCAAGTCGAGAGAAAATTCGTCCCATTCCTTGTAGCGGTCCTCGAGATCCTTGGCCATGGCTTTCTTGACGATCGCGTCCACGCTGCGCGGGATGTTATCGCGCAGCGCCGAAGGGGGCGAGGGTTCGGTGTTGACGATCTGGTAGATCATCGAGAAGTTGTTGCTCGCCAGGAACGGCAACTGCCCGGCGAGCATCTGGTACATCACCACGCCCAGCGAATAGATGTCGGTCTGGTGCGTCAGGGGATGTTCCTTGACCTGCTGCGGCGACATGTAGGCGGGCGACCCGATGCCGGCCACCTGGGTCTCATCGACACTGCCGGTGATGGCCGCGCCGAAATCGGTGATCTTGACATCGAAATCGCTGCCTTCGACCGCCATGATGTTGGCAGGCTTGATGTCGCGATGGGTCACGCCCACGCGGTGCGCGAAGTCCAGCGCCCGCGAGCACTTGAAGATGATCTCGACCACCGTTTTCACCGGCAGGAGGGCGGTCGGAGTGCAGTACTGCTCCAGCGTGGTGCCGTTGACGAACTCGACCACGATGTACTTTTCTTCTTCCTCGGTTACGGCATCGAAGATGGTCGCGATATGCGGATGGGTCAGTTTGCCGGCGAGCGACGCTTCGGCGATGAAAAGTTTTTTGAACAGGTGGCCACGTTCGGGATCCTTGAGCGCCTCGGCATGCACCCGCTTTACCGCCACCTGGCGGTTGTTGAACGGGTCCTGGCACAGATAGACAACGGAGGTCGCGCCTTCCCCAAGCTTGCGGATCACCTGATACTTGCCGATTTTTTCCATGCCGTTTCCCGTCTTTCGCCAGTGGCGCTCTTTTTCGCAGTCTACGCGAGGCGCGCACGCGCGCGCGCGATCGCCTGCAGCACCTGGGCGGGCGCCGTTCCGCCAATGTGGTCGCGGCTGGCGGTCGATCCTTCCAGCGTCAGCACGTCCCGGATTTCGGCTTGCGCGAGAGGGGCGAAGCGGCGCAATTCTTCCAGCGGCAGTTGGGCCAGGTCGACGCCGGCTTCCTCCGCATGGCGCACCGCACGCGCCACGGCCTCATGCGCGTCGCGGAACGGCAGGCCCTTTTTCACCAGATAGTCGGCCAGATCGGTGGCGGTGGAATAGCCTTCGAGCGCGGCAGCGCGCATGCGCGCCGGCCTGACCTGGATCGAACCGATCATGTCGGCGAAGATGGCGAGCGTGTCGCCAAGCGTGTCGATGGTGTCGAACAGCGGCTCCTTGTCTTCCTGGTTGTCCTTGTTGTAGGCCAGCGGCTGGCCCTTCATCAGCATGAGGAGGCCGACCAGGTGGCCGACCACGCGCCCGGTCTTACCGCGCGCGAGTTCGGGCACGTCTGGATTCTTCTTCTGCGGCATGATCGACGATCCGGTGCAGAAACGATCCGCCAGCGAGATGAAGCCGAAGCGCGGGCTCATCCACAGGACCAGTTCTTCCGACAGGCGCGAAATATGCACCATGGCAATCGATGCGGACGCGGTAAATTCGATGGCGAAGTCGCGATCCGACACGGCATCGAGAGAGTTCTCGCACACCCCGTCGAAGCCCAACTCGATTGCCACGGATGCACGGTCGATCGGATAGCTGGTGCCGGCCAAGGCCGCGCTGCCCAGCGGCAGTCGGTTCATGCGCCTGCGGCAGTCGGTCATGCGGCCGTGGTCGCGATCGAACATTTCGAAATAGGCCAGCATGTGGTGGCCGAATGTCACCGGTTGCGCCACTTGCAGATGGGTGAAGCCGGGCATCAGCGTCGCCGCTTCGCGTTCTGCGAGGTCGACCAAGGCGCGTTGCACGTCGCGCAGGCGCTCGCACAGGCGGTCGATCCTGTCGCGCAAGTACAGACGGATATCCGTGGCGACCTGGTCGTTGCGCGAACGGCCGGTATGCAGGCGCTTGCCGGCGTCGCCCACCAGCGCGGTCAGGCGTTTCTCGATGTTGAGGTGCACATCCTCGTCGTCGATCGACCAGCGGAATTCGCCGCGTTCGATTTCGCCCCGGATTTGCGTCAGTCCCTGTTCGATCGACGCCAGATCGGCCGCGCCTATGATGGACTGGCGCGCCAGCATGCGCGCATGCGCGAGCGACCCGGCGATGTCCACCATTGCCAGGCGCTGGTCGAAATCCACCGATGCGGTATAGCGCTTGACCAGTTCATCGACAGCCTCGCTGAAGCGGGGGGACCAGGCTTTGTTTTTGGGCGGGGTATCTGCCATACTTGGGCGATCGCGCCGATGATGGCGTAACCATATGTTTTCACAAGAAAAGCTGGCGAGTATACAGCGCCTCGACGAAGTCGCACTGCCGGATTTCTGCAATCTCGGCGTGATGCTGCGCGTCATCCTGCTGGTCAACGGCATGCTGGCGGCGGCCGTCATCGTTCACAGCCGGCCGGGTGCGGCCGGCGAATGGCTGCCGGCGTTCTTTTCTGCGGCAGCCAAGGTCGAACCCCTTCTGATTGCCAGCCTGGCATTGCTCTGCCCGCTGCGGCGCGCCCTGCGGCCGCTGGGCTACTGGGTGGGTGCAGCGGCCGTCGCGGCGCTGCAGCTGGTGCTGGTGACAGGCATGCGCTGGGTGGTGCCGGGCGGCACCGCGCAGGGGCTCGGCGCCTTGTTGCACGATTGGTTAGTCACCATGATGTGCACGGCGGTCGTGCTGGTCTATTTCAATTTGCGCGAGCGCGCCTTTTCGCCGGCTCTGGCCGAGGCGCGGCTGGCGGCGCTGCAGGCGCGCATCCGGCCGCATTTTCTGTTCAACAGCCTGACAGCCGTGCTGAGCCTGATCCGCAGCGAGCCGCGGCGCGCCGAGGCTGCACTGGAAGACTT
>JAYVST010000404.1:0-4167 GCA_043775255.1 Burkholderiales bacterium | reverse complement strand
GATGCGCCGCAAGTCGGGCAGCGAAGCGTAGCGCCAGACGCCGCGGTACAGGCCGAATGCCTGGTACGCGTAGGCCTGCACCGGAATGCAGATCAGCAGTGCGCGGCCCAGCCCGACGTGGAATTCGGCTGGAATGGAGAGATTCAGACGCAGCCAGAAAGCGAGCACCCAGGCCAGACCGGCAGCCAGCACATCGTGCGTGAAGGCGAGCAGGGAGAGCGGGTTGACACCGAAAATCGGTTTGAGCTGCTTCATGTTGGCGTGTTCTGCGAAGCCTTGAAGCGTCGCCACTTGAGTTCGACCGCAAGGCCGGCGACGGCGAGCGAGAGCGCGATTGTCGCAAAAGCGGCCGTTCGCAATGCATGGTCGCCGGCGCGCGCAGTCAGCGCGCAAGCGGAGCAAATGGCCATCAAAGTGTACGCAGCGCCGGCCAGG
Source organism: Burkholderiales bacterium (assembly GCA_043775255.1). Classification (GTDB taxonomy): domain Bacteria; phylum Pseudomonadota; class Gammaproteobacteria; order Burkholderiales; family JAEUOS01; genus JAEUOS01. The sequence goes on along the minus strand of JAYVST010000404.1, from coordinate 3,732 downwards.
CGGGCATGGCGCCAGCCTGACCTCACAAGGCGTTGATAGTGATGATCGCGGTGTGCCTCCCAAAAGCGTTCGCGTCGCGCAATCCGGCGGGCGAGAGTGGATACGGCATCGGCCACAAACGGTGCGAAAACCAGAACGGGGAACCAGTGCGGCCAGAGGCCCATGGCCCAGCCCTGAAGTCCCAGAGCTGCGGCGAGGAAACCAAGGGGCACCGAGCCGGCATCGCCCATGAATATGCGCCCGGCGAGGTTGAGTGGAAGGAAGCCGGCGGCGGCTGCGGCGATCACGATGCACACCGCTGCGAAGCCTGGGGCGGCCTCCGTCGCGGCTATGCCGTAGGCGCCGAAACCGAAAATTGCCATGCCGGCGGCCAAGCCGTTGGCGCCGTCCATGAAATTGTAGAAATTGGTCATCGCGGTCATTGCCAGCACCGTCGTCAGCATCCACCACCAGGGCGCGGCGCTGCCGGCGCTGTCGGCGACGTAGGCGGCGAATACGGCGGCGGCGAGCACATGCGCCATCAGGCGGGTAACGACCGGCAGGCCGCTTAGATCGTCTGTCAACGAAATGCAGAACAAAACGATCGCAAGGCCGAGTGCGGCTGCGGGGGCCTGGTCGACACCGCTGACTACGATTGCCGTTCCTCCCGCGACACCGAGCATGATCGCGATGCCGCCGGTGCGCGGCGTGGGGGCCACGTGCAGGGAACGCTCGTTCGGCAAATCGAGGGCCCAGTGACGGCGGTTCCGCAGCAGCAGTCCGACGCCGGCCAGACAGACTGCAAACGATGTCAGCGCGGCCAGACCGATCATGCCTTGGCCCGGACATTGCGCAGGTAAAAATCGACCCAGGCGCCGGTGATGGCGACGGCATCGAAGTCACGCAAGGCGCGCGTCCGCGCCGCAGAACCCATTGCCAGACGCGCATCGACCTGCGAAAGCATGCGCACTAGGGCATCGTGCAGTGCAGTCCGATCTCCGGGTGCGTGCAACAGCCCGGTTTCACCCTCGACGATGGCATCGGTCAAGCCGTAGATGCGCGAAGCGACCGCCGGAATTCCGCAAGCGGCTGCTTCGATGATGACCGAACCGAAGCCTTCGCGGTAGCTCGGCAGGCAGAGCAGGTCCGCTGCGGCCATGTATCGCTCCGGCTGCTTGGTGTATCCAAGCAGATGAACCTGCGCGGCCGGGACGGCCCCTTCGAACATCCGATCTTCATCCGGCCCTACCAGCAGGAGATGTAGCGCCGGGAAGCGCTCACGCAGGCGCCCGAATGCTTCGAGCAGGTCGGCGATGCCTTTTTCGCGCTTCATGCGGCCGACATAAAGCAGCAAGGGTGCGTCATGCGGAATTCCGAGTTCGCTTCGCACCTTGGCGCGCGCAACCGGATCCGGGACGAAGCGCGCGCTATCGACGCCACTGAACGACCCGGCCCCGAGAACGGCGATCTTGCCGGCGCGCACCACACCTTGCCTGACGAGGAATTCGCATTGCGAAGCACTGTCGGCGAATACCCGTGTGGCGCACGCGGCCAGTACGCTGTCGAGGCTTTTCAGCAGCAGGCGCGCCGCCCCGTGGCGCGTGGCCCACACCTGGCCGGTGAATGTATGCAGCCGCCAGGTTACGCCGGCCGCCTTGGCGGCGACCATTGCCAACAGCCCGGCTTTGGGCGAAATGCTGTGCACGGATTCGAACCGGGTGTTGCGGAACAGGCGCCACAGTGCCCATAAGGCTACGAGGTCGTGTGCGAGAGAGATTTTGCGTTTTATGCGGACGGAGCGCAAATCCGTGCCCTCCGGAACCATCGGGCGGATCGCTTCATCTTCGAGGTTGGCGATCATCGTCACCTGGAAATGAACGTTCAAGGCTTCGAGATGCCGGCCCAGAAACGCGTTGAGCGTGAACGGGCTCGACACAACCAGGCAGATGCGCGGCTTCACGTCGCCAGTGCGGCGGCGATCCTGCCACCGGCATCGCCGTCGCCATAGAGCCCCGCCGGGAACGACGGGCGACCGGCGTTAAGCGCCTGCCGCAGGGTGTCGATAACGGATTCGCGGCTTCCCGGGGACGCGAGACGGTTGGCGCCACAGGCGACCAGCTCGGTCCACTCGGTTTCATCGCGCAACGTGACGCACGGTACGCCGTAGAAGTAGGCTTCTTTCTGCACGCCGCCCGAATCGGTGGCGATGAGCGCGGCATGGCGCTCCAGCATCACCATGTCGAGATATCCGACCGGGTCGATCAGTTTCAGTCCGGCTTGTGCCGCCGCGAGGCGACCCAGGCGATCGAGCGCGCCGCGCGTGCGCGGGTGCAGGGGCAACACCACCGGCACCTCACGTGCGACCGTGATCAGCGCATCGATGATCGCCGTGAGCCGCTCGGGCAGATCGGTGTTTTCCGCACGATGGATAGTGGAAAGCAGGTACTTACCTTCGGCGAGCCCAAGTCGTTCGAGGACGGTGCTCTTCCGATCGGCGACATTTGCGTAGCGCAGCGCAGCGTCATACATCACGTCCCCGCTCCGGACAACGGAATTTCCGGCTATGCCTTCATTGCGAAGATTGGCCACGGCGGTATCGGTGGGCGCGAACAACAGTGTAGCTGCGTGATCGGTGAGCACACGGTTGACCTCTTCCGGCATGCGGCGATTGAAAGAGCGCAAGCCGGCTTCGACATGGGCAACGGGGATGTGCATCTTGGCTGCGGCCAGCGCACCCGCAAGGGTGGAATTCGTGTCACCGTACACCAGTACCCAGTCGGGGCGTTCTGCGGCGAGCACGTTTTCGATGGCTTCGAGCATGCGCCCTGTCATCGCGCCGTGCGACATGCCGCCGATGCCAAGGTGATGGGTCGGTGCGGGTATGCCCAGCTCTTCGAAAAACACGTCGGACATGGCAGCATCGAAATGCTGGCCGGTGTGGACGATGCTTTCCCGCACGTCGCCGCGCCTGTCCAGCGCGAGCGATACCACAGCGGCCTTGACGAACTGCGGCCGGGCACCGACCACGGTCACGATTTTCATCCGGCTCAGCGTCCAATCAGGCGAAGAAATGGGCGCACCATCAGGCGCCCCGACAAGGGCACCCGGCCCCAGATGCCGAAGATCAACTTGCGCAGGCCCGTACCCAGCAACAGGCGCTGCACCGCCATCGAAACCGTGCGATGCATCACCCACGCCGGGCTTTTCAGAAGCGCAAACGCGAGGCCCGCGCGGGAATATGCGGGGCGCGGCGTCGGCTTGTCACGCGCGGCGACCTCGCGATCGACCTCCGTGTCGAAGGTTTCGATAAAGCGGCGATAGCTCCACGCCGGGTTGCAGGCCACTTCCTGATAGGCGCAGTCGGCAAGCGCCTGCAGCCGTTCGAGGTCGCGCGCAGCCTCCAGGATGTCGGCGAGGTTGGCGTAATCCTTGCGCAGCGCCAGATAGTGGCGTCCAGGTACCAGCACGCCCGAGTACTCGCCTTCGAACAGGACCATCGGTGTTCGAAGCGCAGCGGCTTCGAAACAGCGCGGGGATATCTGGTTGAGGTGGATCAGGCCTTCGTGAGGCCGCAGGAATCTCTCCTGGACTTCCTCGAAGCTGGCCTGCGGATTGGTGGCGACATAGGCGTCGACGCGTTGCTGCAGGTTGCCCTCGAAATCGAACACGCTGGCCCCGCTCTCGACGCCCAGCATGATGCGGCAGTTCGAGACGAAGCGGATCCAGGCGTTGCCATATAGTCGGTCGCCCTCG